>JBBDXJ010000053.1:0-7102 GCA_040902445.1 Cyclobacteriaceae bacterium
AAAACAGAAAAAAATCGGCATCACCTATTGTTTTTCAACATAGAAGCTGGTGGATTGTACGTGAATTGGTTTTTCGGGCTTTAGCCCAATAAAACCTTTTCATGGAACCTGACAGAAAAACCTGATTAGTTTTTCTTATCGATAGTACCAGGTGTTTTGTTGCTCTAAATTAATTAACTGGCGCATATATTCAATCCCTTTACGTCCCCTTATTTCTAACCCCAATGAAATACCGTTCCTTTGTGACATCAGTTCTTGTCATTTTGATTTTTCAGACATCATTTTCTCAGGTCGAACCTGCAGAAAGTTTGTTGGGCAGCCTCGCTCCGATCATGAATTCAATTCACGAGTCGCGGGGGTTTCCAATGGATTTTGCGCATAAGGGTAAACTGTCTGTTGCAGAGTGGCGCAATCGCGGGAGGGCAGAGGTGCAACGCGTGTTTGCGTATTCACCGGGAAAGGTTCCTCTCGATATCAAAGTTCATTCCGTCGTTCAACGGGATGGCTATCAGATCCGGACAATTTCTTTTGCCGGAACACCTTACTATCGCATTCCCGCATTCCTGGTCGTACCTGACGGCAAAGGTCCTTTTCCGGGAGTCGTCGCGCTTCATGATCATGGTGGATGGTTCATGCACGGCAAGGAGAAACTCGTGGCGATGGAAGATGAGCATGCTGCTGTATCGGAATTCCGCAACGGGGCGTATGGGGGTCGCCCGTGGGCGGAAGCGCTGGCAAAACGTGGATTTGTGGTGCTCGTGGCAGACGCATTTTACTGGGGCGACCGCCGGCTGAAGTATAAACAGGCACCGGACGACCTCAAGACCAGGGTTGCAGGCCTGGACACTACGACCTTAGAATATGTGCGGGTTATGAATCGTTATCTGGTTGAGCGAACAACCGACTTGCACATTCGCATGTCTTTTGCCGGGATGAACTGGGGCGGGATCATTACTTACGACGATCGCCGGTCCGTGGATTTGCTGGCTTCCCTTCCGGAGGTCAACAAGGAGAAGATTGGTTGCGCCGGGCTTTCGGGTGGTGGCTTCCGATCCACGTATCTCGCCGGAATGGAACCTCGCATCAAGGCCGCGGTGATTGTAGGCTGGATGACTTCACTCCCCACAACGACAGACATACCGTATCAGGTTCATCGCGATATGTTCGATCCCTTTGGCGTCCACGCGAATCTGGATCACCCGGATGTTGCTTCGCTGGCTGCCCCTGACTGCGCCATTTTCGTACAGAATTGCGGACGGGACAGACTATTTACCCGCGCGGGGATGGATGCTGCCGTCGATAAAATCGGCAAAGTATATTCGGAACTAAAACAACCCGAGCGATTTCAGGGAAAGTATTACGATGTTCCGCATCAATTTAATGTAGAGATGCAGGAAGATGCCTTTTCGTGGCTTGAGCGGTGGTTGAAACAATCACGATAAATTTGATGATTACCCTTTGGTCCCCCACCTACACTGAGTTGTTCGGGAGGTACTTTATAGATACTATTATTATTCGTTTCATGCTAAATCAATTTCCTGGCAGGATGATCGTAAACGTTGCGCCTTTTTTTTCCACTCCTTCGGCTTGAATTATACCGTTATGATTCTGCACAATCTTTTTGCACAATGACAGTCCGATCCCTGTTCCGCTAAAAGTATCTTTTCCATGAAGGCGATGGAAAATAGTAAAAATCTGATCGGCGTGTTTTTGATCAAAGCCTATCCCATTATCAGTGAATGTCAGTTCAACATAATTGTTTTCACTGTTCAATTCAGGATATTTACTCGCGTCTTCTTTGGATAATGACCTGGCGACAATCATAATAACGGGAGATCGTTCACTGAACTTTAAGGCGTTGCTGATGAGATTTGAAAACAATTGATTGATCTGAAAAAGAATTCCTTTAATGGCCGGAAGTCCATCGGCGTTAATGACCGCTTTCTTTTGCTCAATCTCTAATTCAAAATCAGTTTTTACGTTCTCGAGAATTTCGTTCAGGTCCACATCGGTAAAAGTTGCATCATTCTTATGATTAGCGAGGCTTGAATAATTCAACACATCCTTTATCAGGGCAGCCATTCTTTGGGTTGATAACTCTACTTTATTCAGGCATTTGATCACAGTTGGCTTGTCAGATAATACTGTGCAGGGTTTTTTCTGAAAGGGCAGACCATAAAAGAAACGAATGAAACACTGGTTGATATATTAAAGTATTGGGAAAGGTGCAAACATCCTAACTGGCCTGCTTCCACTTAGCCGAGACCACAATTACTATACCCCTTTGACAAAGTTGCGCTAAGGCCGCTCCACTTCATCAAAACAGGTCTGTGCGTGCCGTCTTAACAGGCACCATTTTCTTCATGCTTAAAGGAATAAACAAACAGTAGTCATGAAAAAAAATAAAAATCAAGAGCGGCCAGCCCAGGACGAAGCTAAAACATTTAAATTTTACCCTGGACATCCAGCCTAAAAAAAACCATGCCATGAAGTTTTGTGAGATTTAGGTAAAAACTTTCACGGGGATTTTATTTTTACTACCTTAAAAGCCTAATCGATTTCTCAATTCATATCACTTATCCTCTTAAAAAATGAATATTTATGTTGCTAACGTTCCTTTCAAGGCATCGGAACAGGAATTGAAAGAACTCTTTGAAGAGTATGGCGAGGTCTCTTCAGCTAAAATTATTATGGACAAAGAAACTCAGCGCAGTCGCGGTTTTGCTTTTATTGAAATGGCTGACGATTCTTCTGCACGTCAGGCTATTTCAAAACTAAACGGTTTTAGTTTCTTAGGTAAAGACCTGGTAGTAAACGAAGCAAAGCCTAAAACCGATTCTTCCAGAGGTGGCGGGGGTGGTTACAGAAATGATGGTGGTTTCAATAGAAGGTAACAGGTAATAGGAATTATTGCATGTGCGCCCGTTTCATCTGATCCATATTTGTGCTTCGTGCCAGATGTAAAAGTATCTCACAGATTTATCTTGTGCGTGGCACGCGACCCTTTATTCCATGTTTCCTACCATAAGGTCGTCCCTCTGGGTCCCTCTGGGACTTTAATACTTCACGTGGTTTGGAAGATTTCACCAAATCCGCCAGCTGGCGGATGACCTTATGGTAGAAACGGAATGAATGTAGAAGCCGTGTCGACTGCGCAAGCACTATGAAAAGCAAATTATGATTCGACACGCCGGCCTCACACGCTCAGCAGGAAGGTAATCTTGTCTTCTGTTGAGGGCGAGACCTCGACTAAATGTCACTGATATTAAGTTTTTCCCCGGACACCATTGTAGATTTATATGTTTTGTTTTTGAATGGACAAAACAGAAACCTGAACCTCATTCTTTTCATTGAATGAAAATCAGGGCAAACAGGGGTGAAGGCAGCCATGCACAATAATGCATAGATGCAGGTAAGGGAAGATAAGATACTGGATTAAGTTCCCTAACGTTGAATAATTATCTTTTTGTTCATAAGACGCCCACCTTGTCTTATTGAAATTATGTACATGCCGGTTTCGACAGGGTACGGAGGGATGATCTCAAAGTCACTTTCATAGTCTATTATGTTTTCATACACGATACCTCCGGCCGGATTTATGATCAGCACGGAAACCGGATCAATCAATTTCGTGTGTAATTGTATCTGTATCCTGTTATGTGTCGCCGGATTAGGGTACATGCTAAAATCAAATTCGTTTACCAATTCCGTTTCTGTCGGGGTTACCCTGCTACTGGCCAATGCTTCGGCGGGGATCTTTGCCCATTCACCATTTGAGTCAGGTCCTTTATATTCCACCAGCAGCGTATCCGAAAGCCCATAGTCAAAATATTTTAATGTGATGCGTTGTGGTCCGGCGTTAAGGATCATGACAGGACTTGTGACAGTATTGATATTGTGAATACCATCGTTTGCAATCAGCAAGGAGTCATTGAGATTCAGAATGCTTCCATCATCAGATGTAAGTCTGAATTGATACACGCCTTCTTTTTCAATGTTCAGAAATCCGTCAAACAGGAAATTAAAAAAATCTTCCTGTGTTTTCGGGGCCAGGCTGAAATCGGGTACCGTACCTTTGAACTCGGCTTTATCATCTGGCAGCAAGCCTAATAGACTTGGTTTTTAATAGCCAGAAAAATAATGCATGTGTTCTGATTAGCTTAAATTGAAGCTAATAAAAATAAAAAATGAGCAAATACCTGGGTAGGCAAACCATTGCTTATTCACGCATTATTTCGTTAGTTTGGCGTTTGTCCAATTCCAATGCTGATCTTAAACATTGACGATGATATTGATGACCGGGAGATGTTTTGTGCCGCCATCAAGGCAGTTGATTCGATGATTTCCTGCGTCCAGATGGATAGCGGACATAAGGCCCTTGAATTTATTGCTAAAGCTGAAATTTTGCCTGACTACATATTCATCGATATCAATATGCCAAAAATGGATGGGTTTGAATGTGTTGAAAAGATCAGATCGATACCCGGAACGAAAAAAATTTCTATCGTAATGTACAGTACAGCATTCAGGCCTGATGATCACGCTAATTTTGCGAGAATGGGAATTAAATATTTGAGTAAAAGCAGCCGGCTTCCTGATATTGTTGAATCAATAAAAAAAATAATATATAATGGTGGCTAAGCAGTTGGCAGGAAAATCCAGAAAGTCGCCCCTTCGTTTTCATTACTTTCTGCAAAGATTGCTCCGCCGTGATCCTCCACTATTTTTTTACAAATTGCCAATCCCATTCCGGAACCCTTTACATCGGGTTTATCATGTAGACGTTGAAATAAGGTGAAGATCTTGTCAGCATATTTTTGATCAAAACCAATACCGTTATCCTTTACACAAATGCAGGCATAGCGTCTGCCCTCCTTTAAACCATTCTTAAAATCTTTTAAAGAAACCTTTTCAACTGATATATTGATTACGGGTTTTGCATTGTTAAATTTCAAAGCATTGCTGATGAGATTATAAAAAAGTTGATTTATCTGAACTGGTTCACCCAGAATTTCAGGCAGAGATTCAACGCTCAGCTCTGCCTTCTTCTCGTCGATAGAAAGTTCAAGATCCTTGCAAACATTTGCGATTGTCTTATTAAGATCCACCGGAACAAATTCCTTTTCGCGGTTTTTCAAAAGAAGAGAATAGCTAAGGAGGTCATTCAGGAGTGTTGACATTCTGACGGCAGTAGCATTTATTTTATCTACATATTTTGTTGTAAAGCTGTCCAGGTTTTCGTGCCCCGCAAGATAGTTTGAAAAGGTTTGAATTTTTCTTAGTGGTTCCTGCAGATCATGGCTGGTAACATAGGCAAATTGCTCAAGATGCTGATTGAGTTGTTTCAGGTCCAGATTTGCCTTCAGGACATCGCTGATATTAATAAATGCAAGCAGGATCAAAGTTTCTTTAGGATCTTCCTTTAGCAACCTGTAGGCATTCACGATGAATATCAGTTCGCCAACCCCGGAAAAATCGTGCTTAAGCTGAAATTCGAGGAAATTTGGTTTTTTTGCCAACAGCTCATTCAGGTTTCCCCGGAAAACAGGTATATCCCAGGTGTGGTCACCCAACTCATATACAAAGCTTCCTTCCGTTTTCTCCGGAGTTAGCTTGAAAGTATTATAAAATGATCTGTTAGCGCTTCTTACCTGAAGATTTGAGGTAAGAATTAAAAATGGACTGTTTACGGTATCGACAATCGCTTTCGCGTAGTTCTGTGACTCCTTTAATTCAATGTTTCTTTTTTGTAGTTCATCATTAATGGTGGTGAGTTCTTCATTAGCTGATTGCAGTTCTTCTTTTGAAGTTTCCAGCTCTTCATTTACGCTTTGCAATTCTTCATTGGAAGACAGTGTTTCTTCATTATAAGACTGTAGCTCCTCGTATGTTGTTTCATACTCCTCATTGGTGGTCCTGATCAATTCCCGTGATTCAATCAGTTCGTCCTCAAGCTTTATTATAGTTAGGTCCTTTTGATCGGTAGTCTTGCTTGATTTTTTGCCTTTTCTATTGTTGTCGAGACGTTGAGATTGGTTTTCTTTGAATACAACCAAATAGAACAATTCACTCTCGTTTCTTTTTGGTATCACTTCGATCGTTACTTCCTGCTCTGTTTTTTTGTCGTATATCTTTATGCCTTCTTTGGAAACGGCTTTTTCGGTTTTCCTGGCTTGCTGCAACAAAGCTCTTAAATCTATCACCATCTCTTCGCGAATCATCTTCAAAACACTGAAACTTGCCTTGCCCACAACGGGGCTGAGATACGGGGCAGTGACTCCAAAGAATTGAATAATGTTCAGGTTTGGATTGAGTACCACACTTGGTTGAACAAAACGCGTTAATAGAATTTTGCTTATTTCTTTTTCAATATCGGGTTTTGAAGGAAGAAAAACACTTTTAATTCCCTTTGTGGAAGCTGGCCCTGTTGTCTGTGTGGAAAATTCCAACGGAGGTGAGGCCGCAGCTTTTCGGGTGAAAATCCTCACCTTTTTATCTAATGGTTGAAACAAATCGATTGCGCCACCGATGCTTTCGGATTTTCCCAAAAATAGATAGCCGCC
Organism: Cyclobacteriaceae bacterium; assembly: GCA_040902445.1. Classification (GTDB taxonomy): domain Bacteria; phylum Bacteroidota; class Bacteroidia; order Cytophagales; family Cyclobacteriaceae; genus Chryseosolibacter. The sequence continues at coordinate 6,564 of JBBDXJ010000053.1, forward strand.
AGGCTTCAGCGAATAGTGAAAGGTTTGAAGTAATCTCTGTTGAGGATCAGTTTCAAGATAGATCATCACATTCTGACAACTGACGAGATCCATGCGCGAAAAGGGAGGATCCTTTAATAGATTCTGTTGTGAGAAAATGCAAGACTCCCGTATACTTTTCTCTATTTGGTAATGCCCGTCGATCTTTTTGAAAAATTGTTTAAGATGCTGTTGAGAAACATTCTGAAGTGCGCTTGCGGGATAGGTGCCTATTCTGGCTTTTTCAATAGCACGGGCATCAAGATCTGACCCAAATATCTGAAAAGAGATATTAAGTTCCTCTTTCTCTAAATACTCCGTCAAGCTGATAGCAATAGAATAGGCCTCTTCACCGGTTGCACAGCCCGCAACCCAAATTCGTATGAGGTCGGTGGCTTTTCTTTTGGCTATGGATGGGAATACTTCATTATCAAGGGTTGTAAAAAAATCCGGATCCCGGAAAAAACTGGTGACATTGATCAAAAAATCATTGTACAGATTATGCACCTCTTTTTCATTGG
>JBBDXJ010000053.1:7112-46376 GCA_040902445.1 Cyclobacteriaceae bacterium
CATTGGCCTCAAGCATTGCAGAATAGTTATCGAGGCTCCTGCATTTGTTTAAGACCGTTCTTCTGACTATCCGTCTGTATATGCTGGCTTGTTTATAGTGGAGAAAAAAATCCACTCCGGTCTTAACTTTTACTATTGATAGTATTTTTTTTATTCCTTCGCTATCATTACTCCGTTCCTTTTCATGTTCCTTTGCTATTTTATCCGAGGCTAAGACGGTGTATGGGATTTTTACCAGCTCGGCAAGTTCTTTTGCAATGTTTTCCGGTGAAAGAAAAAAATCCGCATATCCGGAATCGTAGGCATTTTTGGGCATGCCTGGAAATTTTGCCGTATCATCCTGTGCAAAAGTTATCCCTCCCTCAGCCTTAATTGCTTTAAGGCCGACTGTTCCATCAGTTGCAGTACCTGAGAGAATAATTCCTATGCTGTTATTTTTGTAGCTGGATGCCAGCGCTGTCAGAAAGTAATCTACCGCGAAATTACCGATGGTCGATAACGCCCGTGGTCCCAGTTTAAGGTGACCATCTACCAGACTCATAAAAGCGTTAGGTGGAATGACGTAAACGTTATTTGCTTTCACTTCCATACCATCCTTTACAGTATGGACTGCCATTTTTGTTTTGGTTTGTAAGATTTCTGCCAGAGAACTTTTAAAATTAGGGGAGAGATGCATGACCAGTACATAGGCCATACCAAGATCCGGATCCAGGTATTTTAATACATTTGAAAATGCTTCAAGACCACCAGCCGAAGCGCCAAACCCTACAACAGGAAAGTGTTTGACGGGTGGGTTGGTTGATGCGACAGTCTTAACAGGAACTGCTTTGGTTCTGGCAGCACCGGTTGATGTAAATTTTTCAATTTTCTTGGGCATCTCTCATAATAGGAAAGAAAGTTACGGAAAAAAACTTCAAATTAAGACCGCTTTTAATAACTTAAAAGCCCTCGCGTTGTTGTTTTGGTCATTAAATTTTAACCTCTTAAGGGTTTTCGGAATAAGTAAAGAACAGGCAGAAGTACATCGATTAGCCAACTGCTTTTTTTCCGATTGTCTTTTTAGTTTTGAGTGTTAGTAGATGCCGGATATCCTCGCTCAGATGTTCCTGCTTGAAAACAGAGTCATGGATCACCCTCGCCCTTTTCGTAGTCATTTCTGCCTTTTTCAGAAAAATATCAGCTGTTGTTTTTGATCCTTGTTTCTTAAAATGTCTGGCGATCTGCGTCAAAAGTAGCGTTGTTTCCTCGAGGCCACGCATGCCTTGCCACAGAATTTCCTCTACCGTTTTGGTCAAATCGGCAAGTAAAGCGCTTGCAGTATAGGCATGGCCTGTATGGCACCTGAACCGTATGAATTTCCCTTCCACAAGTCTTACTAATACGCCGTGACATTCCGGACAGGTAAACGGAGTCAGTTCTCCCATGTTCATAATGCCCATTTCAAAAGCATTGTCTTGTTTTGAGATAATAACCTCCATTTCTAAAAGTTGCATGGCTTTTTTGGAAAGTTTCACCTTTTTGAAACGTGTTTCAAGGGTTAGCTTACCAAGTAGTGCACCCATCTGTTGCGCAGGTACGGCATAATCAATGGCAACATATTTAATTGCATTCACTGGCATGCTCGGATAATCAGCGTCTTCAGGTTCCTGGATAATGGCTAATCCACCTAATCTCTTAATAGACCATAAACCGGAAGTTCCATCGTTAAGCAGGCCGGAAAGCACTATGCCAATAGCGCGAGGTCCGTAAACATAAGCAGCAGATCGGAATAAGGCGTCAATCGATGGACGAAAGCGATTCTCTTCCGGGCCCTTTTTCACGAGCACTGACTTTCCTTCCAATAACATATGGTGGTCCGGAGGCGCCACATATATTCGACCCGGTTTTATGAGTTCACCATCCTTCGGATGAACTGCTGTTAATGCACCCGCTCTTGTAAGAATGCCTGGCAGATTGCTGGGTGAATGAGGGGGAACATGAAGCACAACAAAGATAGATCCGGTAAAATCTTCCGGTATTGATTTTACAAAATCAGTCAGGGCTTTTACCCCACCTGCAGATGCTCCGACAACTATGATATCACGCCTGGCCATATATTTAGTTAATTAATTAATTAATTAATTAATACCTCTTGATGAGTAGGAGAGCCTTCAATGAATTCTTGTTGCACCAGCCCGTATATTTTAATTTCAATTCCTCTACGGGGCTTATCTGCCCTTCTTAAAAAAGGTTCCAGGAGGTCGCTCGAATCCGGGAATCTATCAGACTCAATAACTCTCTGCTTGAAAATGGCTTCACAAGATAATCATTTACTCCATAACGAATCCCTTGTACTTTGTCATCTTCCGACGCTCTGGCAGTAAGCATGATAAACGTAGTATCAGCAAGCTCCTTATTTTCTTTGATCTTATCAAATAATTCATAGCCATCCATTTCGGGCATCATGAGGTCAGCCAGGACCAAATCCGGCCTGATGTCAGATTCGATAAGTTCCAGCGCTTTTACACCGTTATTGGCCGTTGCCACATTATATTGATTGCCTAAGATCGATCGAATTCATTCGAAGAGTCAGCGCCTATTGAGTTGGCCATATTTAAAAAGCAAAAGTCGGGAAGGTGGGATTTTCTAATTTCGCTCGGTGGGGTGTTAAATATAATACTTAAGTCTCAATTTCGGAACCACCGGTACGTATTTCATGAGCTTAATTTGCAGGAAACCTTCTTTAATGAAGAGCTGCACGGAGATATTATTACAACCTGCCGCTCACCACTCACCCACCTTCGCTTGCGCGCGCGTCCCACATAAGCTACGACGGGCACAGCCACTCACCCTTAGTACCACTTAAACACCTTCAGCCCTCCAATAAAAGTAACAACACCTGTGATGGATAGAATTGCAACCGGTTTTAGGATTTCTGTAAACCCGGCAGCTTCAATAGATACTGCCCTTATGGAATCTGCCAGCACGGTGAGCGGTAAAACCTGAATGACGGGAATAGCCCAGTCGGGAAAGTTGTGGTAATTAAAAAAGATCCCGGACAAAATCATCATGGGCAGGGTTACAAGATTAACCAGGCCGTTGGCGACTTCGGTTTTGGAAGTTCGGGAGGCAATGAGAATGGCGATCCCTGAAAAAGCAAAGATGCCAGCGAGAAACACCCCGATAAAGGCAAGAATGTTTCCGCTGATCTCAGTGCCGAAATAGAAATGCGTAAAGATCAATAGCAATAAAGTTTCAAAACCTCCTAGTATGATCCGTGTCAGGATATGGGAGCTGAGAAAGATAGATTTTTTCATGGGAGTGGCCACCATTCTTCGCAGGAGTTTTTTCATTCTTGTTTCGATCAGGGTCCATCCGATTCCCCAGATACATGAATTCATGATACCAAGAGCTATCAGGCCCGGAATCAAAAATTCTATGTAGCGCGTCACTTTTGTCTGTAGCCCCTGGACTGATGTTTTGTTTTCACCATTGAGTTTTCCATTGAGTTCCCTCTCCAGAATAAGGTGCGTAAGCTGCGCATCGGAATTGACAGGGTCGAAATGATAGATCAGCGAGTCACCGCTCATTTCCAGGTAAATAACGATCACACCCTGCTTGATCGCCTTTATCGCTTCTACCTCGGAAGTTTTCTGGAACTTAATCCGCGAAGGATTTCCCGTCTCATTGGCAAATACTTTTTCTCCGCTTATTTTATCGGGAATTTTCTGAGCGCCCGTAACATAAACCGTTCTTACGGATTCGCCTTTGTTGGAGAAAGCTATTCCGAGAACCCACGCCATGATAATTGGAAAAAGAACAGCCCAGAAGATGATGGCGGGCTCCCGGAAAAAGACGCGGAAGTTTATCAGTATTAATTGGTAGAGACTTTTGTTCATTTTTAACAGGATCTTGAATCTTTGTTCTGCAGTTGGATCTTTGGTTTTTTAGATCAGGAATCTGTGAGATGTCTTCCGGTCATTGAAATAAAAAGATCATCAAGGGTCATTTTTCTGGATGTTAGCGCCGTGATCCGGACATTGCCGCTCCGGGTGGATTCAATGATGGAAGGAAGGACTTCCGAAATATTGTCGACAAAAATCTGCGCTTTGGTTTGCGGATCTATCCAGTTAAGTCGTTTGACACCCGAAAGATTGGAAGCTCCAATATCGAAGTTGCTGCCAAAGGTGATCTCGATCAGGTCTCCTTCTCCATGTCTGGCATTTAATTCCTGTAAAGTTCCGGCAGCGATGAACTGACCTTTATCCATGATGAGGATGCGTTCACAAAGAACTTCAGCTTCCTCCATATAATGTGTCGTAAGGATCATGGTTGTATTGAAATCCTGACGAAGTCTCCCGAGAATTTTCCAGATCTCCCTGCGCGCTCCTGGGTCGAGCCCGGTAGTAGGCTCATCCAGCAAAAGAACTTTGGGGTTGTTGAGCAAAGCAATACCAATAGCCAGGCGTTGCCTTTGTCCTCCTGACAGCTGATTTGTATATGCTTTTCTTTTTTCAGTAAGGTTTACCAGTTCGAGTATCTCATCAGTCCTGCCCGGGTTTAATCCATAAAAGCTGCCGAAAAGATCCAGTGTTTCTTTTGTAGTGATCTTGTCTATGAATTTTGTTTCCTGCAGTGACAATCCGATCTTATGATGAAGCTTCTGCTCGTGGTCCTTCCAATTCATTCCCGATATCCGGATGGTTCCCGCATCGGGTTTCTGTATCCCCTCGATCATTTCAATCAATGTTGTCTTTCCGGCGCCGTTCGGTCCCAGCAGCGCTACGTACTCGCCTTCATAGATAGTTAAGCTTAGATTATTGACGGCTTTGATCTCCTTAAAGGATTTGCTGACGTCCTTGATCTCAATTACTGGAGTCTTATTCATTGATAATATTTATTTAACTGAATGGCTGTTCCGGAATTTTCTTCATTGATGTTCATCAGCACTAAACGCATCCTGCCAAAGAAATAATGAGATAAACCCTGAAATCATGCTTGTTGGATCGGATTGCGATAAGAAACCCTTCGCTTAGACAACCAAATATCATAAAGGATGGTATAGTCATTAAAAGTACTTCCGGTTCCGGAAAATAACAATTCTTTAAGGTGGCCATATCTCCGATCCGGAAGGCAATAGTATATGAAAAAAAGATATTGGTTTATTATCATTATTGCGGTCATAGGAATCGCGGGCGTTCTGTGGTGGCGTTCATCATCGTCAACGTTGAAACAAAAGGTGGATGATTTGAAGCCGGAGGTCAGGGTTGTTTCCGTCAGCATAACCGATTTTCAGGGAGCACGCATCAAATCCACTCTCGGGATCATTGTTACTAACCATTTGCCGGCTGACATCAATATACCCAAGCTTGAATATAACATATTTATTGATTCGCTGATCGTAGCAGAAAGCTTCTATAACAAACCTATCCATATAGAATCCTCAGGCAATACCCGGATCATGCTTCCGATGGAATCATTGAGCGAACCAATGGAGCGTTTACTGAGGCTTTTCGATGAACAGAATCGCGATAGCGCAGTTTATACTTTCAATGCCGCTTACTCAGTGGATGTGCCAATAGTGGGAGTGAAGGACTTTACGGTCCATGAGGAGAAACGAATGCCGGCCCTTCGGGTTCCAAAATTGAAGATCGATAAAGTGAATATTGACAAACTGGGTTTTAATGAATCACGATTAAACATGATGGTTCATATAGAAAACCCGAGTCTTTTATTATTGAAAATCAAAAATGCCCGGTATACATTTACCATCGATAAAGTTCTTAAACTGGAAGGAACGCTACAAGAGACAATCAACGTACCCCCTCAGGGCACGCAGACATTGCCTATGGTCCTTGACATAAAGACCGCTAAGATAGTGAGGCTGACCTGGAAGGTCTTATTTGAAAAGAAGTACACCGACTTTGAGATGAATTTTTATGGCATTATCGTTTCAACCGATAGCCATATCAACAACAGTACGCTTTCCATTGCCAAGTATGGAAACTTGCAGGAGTTGAAGGAAAAGAAATAATTTTTTTGCTTTGGAATCCAATTCTCCCGGGGACTTCACATGCGGACGTACCCGATATCAAGCAACCTCACAATGGAATGCCCGCTTTGGGACTTTTTTTTGTCCGGGGATCCTTCGCGCACCACTCTAAAGCCGCGCGAAAAAATTAAAAAATCCGTTACACGTTAAGTGAGGTTCCTGAAGCGTTCCGGTATTTTGGAGCCGGTCATGCCATAGGAAAAATCATTGTCTCGGTAGTAACATCAATATTCCGTTGAATTAATTATTCATATGCTGCAAAACATTCCTTTTGATCGGGTTGATGAGAACAAGGGGAGATACGATCGACTCGGAGTCGCCTTTCAAATACCGCATATAATAATCACGAAACCGCTCTTCAAAGAGCAATGCATGTTTTCCGCTCGGGTCGTCATGCCGGTGGCCGAGTATAGGATCGGCAAGTCCCATTTTGTATTTTTTTTCATAAAACTCGGCATACGACCTGAGATTCGGTATGGAATATTGTACGTGCCCAAATTCATGCGATAGCACCCGCAATGCTTTATGCAATATCCAAACCTTTACAGAGACTGAATTTTTTCCATATTCGGAATCACAACTGTTCAAGTCATTTTCCGCTTGCTTAAAAGTGGCCATTCCTGCGGCCTGAAGCTGTGCTTGTTCTTTAGGAATAAATTTTACATACACATCAATGACCCGCCCCTGGTTATCCTTTAGGGTATCCATTTCATTATACAACTCAGGTGCTATTCTCCTGAATTGATTGAGTAACGTGTCTGTTATCTCATGATACACCAGGAAGTTGACAATCGCGTTGACCTTTTCCTTTATTTTTCCCCGATCGGCGCTGGTGAGTTCAGGGCAATTGTCAAGAAGGTACCTGAGGCCCTGCAGCGATACTTTTGCTCCGGCTATATCCTTTTCATAACCGTTTTTTATTTCTGCAAACAAATTGTTCAGGATCAGGATGAGCAAGGCGGCAACCAGTAGATAGTTTTTCATTGTACATCAGTTTTAAATAGACGTGATTTAACTGTCCTGTGTGGAAGTTATATTTAGGCGGGCCCAGGTAAAAAACTGATAGGTTCCGGCGCTGGAATAGCATCAACGCCGTTGTATGGTTTTTAATAGACTTACTATATGACCCTGCGATCAGGAAAAGGTTACATACAAACGACGGGTTATTTTTCCTTCCTGATGTTTCGTCTCAAGCTATGCTGCTTTTTTACAATAAATGTGCCATGGCTAAGAAACCTCAATGTGCGTCACTGTGCAGAGTAATTTTAATTTATTGTCCGTATGTGATGTATTTATGTGCGGATACGGCCAACAGTTTCTGTGGGGAGTTAATCTACCATCAGATTAGTTTGTCTCATAGCAGAATCTGCGGCCATGTGACTTGAATTGTTTGCACAATCGATTGTGAGGACTTTCCTCGTTTGGTACAAAGCAGGGATATTTCCCGAACAACAATGAGTTGCGAGTAGCGAGTGGTTCGCGTTAAATTGTGATTTGAGTCTTACCGAACGTGAAGGTAGATTGGTCGGGCACGCATCGTTAGGGCCCTTGTAATTGGCGATGACATGGATTGAACTCTCTGATTTTAAATACACCTTCAATTTGAAGGGCTCGGGCTGAGGACCTTGTTTCCGCGAGAAAATAACCGCCGAAAGAACTCCGGTTCTGAAAATGCTTTCACCCATGTATTACCATGGTCTGCCTCAGGGTATAAGGTAAAAGAAACGGAGGCCCCGGCCTTTTTCAATGCAGTTGCCATGATTTCGGTTCTGATACTTGACACCACATCATCCTTCTTTCCGGCAAAGATCTGCCATTCGGTTTTAGCCATTTGAGAAGCTTTGTTTTCATCGCCGTCACCTGAAATTGCAACCGCGGATTCAAAGAATTTTGGATTTTGAGCCACCATTGCAAAAGTGCCGTATGCGCCCATGGAAAATCCGCCAATAGATATCCTGTCTTTGTCGATCGCGTAATTTCTTACAAGCATATCGATCATGTTTTTAAGGATGATCGTCATCGGATCACTAGACCAAAAATCTGTTGTTGGACATTGCGGAAAAATAACGAAAGATGGGTACTTCGCCCGGATGCTATCAATCTGATAATATGAAGAACCAATGGACAGGTGTTTTTCATTATCAGCGCCTCTCTCCCCCATGCCGTGCAAAAATACGTGAAGCGGATAATTCTTCGTGGAATCATAATTCCGTGGGACGAGTATCCTGTAGGGCATTTTTTTGAATTCACCATACTGGTAGGTTTCAAGAGCCAGATTTAATGAGGGCGGGACTTCATCCTTTTCTTCGGAAATTTCAGGTTCGCTTTCAGCCGAATTCTCCGAAGTCGGAGGCACAGGTACGACCTCATCATCTTTTTCACAGGCCGAAAATATCAGCAACATCGAAAATAACATGCTTAAGATTCCCCTCATATCCAGAATTTGCGTTTGTGACCTTATCCTTAACGCAGAATCCTGTGAAAAAATTTCAGCAGCAGGTAGCCTGATCCATCAGCCCCTTGCTCAAATTTTTCCGATAGATCAATCCTTTCAATCAGCAATGGGATTGTTTTTAGCTAATTCGCGCCGAATGCCTTTAAGGTTGGTTCATTATACCGGCATTCGAGTTAATGATGAAGTCGCTTGTTATCAGGCGGCACATTGCTGAACATGTTTCATAAGGCCAACCCAGGTTAACGCTATGAACCAAAAACTGAAAATTGCTCTGTGTTCACTTCTGGTTTTTGTCGCCAAGACGACAGCTGTGGCAAAAGCGCAGCAGCCAACTGAAAAGCAAGGGCTCGGGAATCCCAATATTGTGATCATTTATGTCACAGTTGAGACATTGGAAATTTTTACCAGCGATGAAACCATGCAGGCGCCGAAAGTAACCGGGGAATTCACAGGCTTGCATTTGCAGCGTGAAGTGATTGATAGAATATATCGTAAGAATGCTGAAAAATGGTCCCCTCACCTAAATACGAATTGAGTATGCAGTCTTTTGCTCAGCATAGTGCTACGAAACACAGCCTGGGTTCCGGAAATGAAATCCCGGTAAGCACTGTCGCGAGTTGCAGGGATCCCGTAAATAAATGCTCTGCCTTGGTAAAAAATCAGCGATTTGACAAACCAATCCTTTCCGTTGCTTCAAGATTCCGTTACGTTTAAAGTAAAGCTGGTTAAAAAAGAAAAGTAAGCAATTCATCATTATAGTGAAATAAAATAAAAGATTTTCATGATTAAAGTAACTAAACGAAGGATTTTATCTATTTATTATTTATCTTTCAGTTAAATACGTCTAAAAGATAACTTTATGAAATATTTAGGTTTAGAGTTGCAAATCTTAATAGAAAAAGGAGCTGCTCATACTGCAAGGGAAATTTCACAGCAGCCTGAAGTATGGCAAACAGTGTGGAAAGAGGTGAATGGCAATCAACTGGCTCTTCGAAAGTTTTTAGAAATTGCTTTACAGGATTCAAAAAGGATTATTTTGACCGGCGCCGGTACAAGTGCATTTATTGGCCTTTCATTGTCCGGTTTATTTCAGCGCAAGACTGGCATTCTCACTGACGTAATAGCCACTACGGATTTAGTTTCGCATCCGAAAGATTATTTGCATCCCGATGTTCCGGTATTGATGATTTCTTTTGCACGCTCTGGAAATAGCCCGGAAAGTGTGGCAGCCATTGCCTTGACGAATGAATTAAGTAAGCGCTCTTATCATTTAATTATTACGTGCAATTCTGATGGTAAACTTGCCAGGCATGGGTCAGCGGAGAACAAGTTTGTATTCACCCTTCCAAAAGAAGCTAATGACCAGAGCCTGGCGATGACCAGTAGCTATTCAGGCATGCTATTGGCCGGAATTCTGATTGCGCAGCTTCAGGAATTGGAATCGGCAAAACAAATGGTAGATGTCATTTCCGGTTACGGGAGAAAAATCATTAATTATTACGCAGATGATCTGCGCAAAATTGCTGAAAAAAAATTCAGCCGCGCAGTCTTTTTAGGTTCCGGTCCTTTTTTCGGCACTGCAAAAGAGTCTCATCTTAAACTGCAGGAACTTACCGATGGAAGGATTATTTGTAAAGAGGATTCATTCCTTGGTTTCAGGCATGGACCGAAAGCAGTAATTGACAACACAACGTTAGTCTTTTATATTTTTTCAAACGAGGATTACGTATCGAAGTATGAAAGAGATCTTGTTAATTCGATGAAGAAGGGTCACCCTCCTCAGCTGGAAGTTGGGATAATGGAATCCGTATTACCGAATATTAATCTTGATTATATTTTTTATCTTTCTGAGAATGGCACCAGGGTAAGCGAAGAATATCTTGCTGTTTGCAGTGTATTGCCCGCGCAGATTCTGGGTTTTTATAAATCACTCCAATTGGGATTACGGCCGGATTCGCCATCAGTAACGGGTGCCATCACAAGGGTTGTAGAGGGGGTTCAGATCTATGATCTGAATGTTTGATGCATTTTAGTCTTAATTCTACACCGGGTCCGTTTATTAGAAAAGCGGTTTTAAAAGTAATTTAAAAATGTCGATAAAAAAGACGCATGATGTGCTGGTGGCAGGCGAACTCAACGTCGATATAATACTTAATCGGATAAACAAATTTCCCGCCCTTGGCAAGGAAGTTCTGGCTGATCAGATGACCATCACACTGGGAAGCAGCTCGGCTATCTTCGCCAGCAATCTGAGTGTGTTGGGAACGAAGGTTGCATTTGCAGGGACGCTCGCACGCGATCATTTTGGCGAACTGATTTTAGCGAGCCTGCAATCGAAAGGTGTTGATACATCGCATATTGTTTTTACAAACGAGCGCAGCACGGGCGCCACCATTGCGCTCAACTTTGAGGAAGACCGTGCGATGCTAACATATCCCGGCGCTATCGCTCTGTTTTCAATTGAAGATATTTCTGAAATGTTGCTTGCCGAATCACGGCACTTGCATGTCAGCTCGATATTTCTGTCTACCGGGTTGAAGAAAAATGTTCATAAACTTTTCCGGAAAGCCAGGGCGCTGGGACTGACAACATCCCTCGATCCGCAATGGGATCCCCACGAACGGTGGGATATTGATTTTAAATCCCTATTGCCCGATGTCGATGTTTTTATTCCCAATGAAAATGAATTGCGCGCTATGACCGGGATTTATGATATTCACAAGGCTGTCGATACGCTGAAAGATTACGCCAACATCCTCATCGTAAAGAGTGGCCGGGATGGCGCCCTGCTGTGGAAGGGCAAGGAGTTCATTCACCAGCCGGCGTTCTTAAATAATGAAGTCGTGGATAGCATCGGAGCAGGCGACAGTTTTGGCGCAGGATTTATACACCAGTTCATTCAGGGAAAAACTCTGAAGCAATGTCTTGAATTCGGAGCGCTGACGGGAGCCATCAACACGACACGTGCCGGCGGTACCTCGGCTTTTGAAAATCTTGACACGGTTAAGGCAATTGCTGAATCGGAATTCAATTATAAAATATAGAAGCATGCTTTTACAGGATAAATTATCGGAATTGGGTCGTCAGGGCAAAGCGCTTCTGGCAACAAACTTCTATAATTTTGAAACGCTGTCGGGATTGATGCAGGCGGCAGCGGCTAAAAATAAAAGCGTCATCCTTCAATTATCCGAAAGCTCCATTCATTACCTGGGATTGGAAATTGCCGTTGCCATGGCTCGCACGGCTTTAAAACATTATAAGGTGCAAGGGTGGTTGCACCTGGACCACGGAAGTTCTGTTGAGATGGTGCAGCGATGTCTTGACGCCGGATTTGATTCAGTGATGATCGATGCCAGTGAGAAAACTTTTGAGGAAAATGTCAGAATTACTTCGGAGGTTGTAAAGATCGCGAGCCGCTATCAGGCCAACGTCGAGGCCGAACTTGGATACGTTGCGAAACTGGGCCAGGTGCAGGTGGTGAACCAATTCACACAACCGGCGGAAGCTGCGCGCTTTGTTGAGCAAACAGGTATAAACGCCCTGGCTGTTGCCATAGGATCCGCACATGGCTTTTATAAAGAAACACCCAGGCTCCAGCTTGAACTGCTTGAAAAGATACACGCAACAACATCAGCGGCGCTTGTTTTGCACGGAAGCTCGGGCATACCGGATGCGCAACTGCGAAACGCCATCCAACGGGGAATTTCAAAAGTGAATCTGGCGACCGAAACAAAAAATATTTTTATGAGAACTCTTAAAAATGTTCTATCCGATAATGAAGAAATTGATCTTAGAAAAGTATTTCCAAGAGCAACAGAGTCGGTAAAAGCTTTAATATCTGAAAAATTTGAGGTTGTGTCTCCTGGCTGATTCGACTCCCCCCCAGACTCACCGGTCTCCGGGACGCTGATGAGGATTGGAAGAAATATGATTAACTGTTTTGATATAATGAAGTTTCTTGTGAGTGCCTTCGTATTTTCTTTATTGATACTTGCCCTTCCAGGGTGGAGTGTTTGTCAGGTTCAGAAGTCATCTCCTAAACAATACGTACAATCAATACCTTCTACCGGGGTCACCTTTGAAATGATCTTTATTCCTTCCGGAAAGTTTTTGATGGGCAGTTCGGACACGGAACCAGGTCGTAACGAAGATGAAGACCCCCGGCATCAGGTCTCTGTCGATAGCGTGTGGGTTGGCAAAGTGGAGGTGACCTGGGAACTGTTCGGGTTATTTCTTAATGAAAATAAATCACTGTTTACAAGCCTTCCGCAGGAACACAAAAAAGCGGTAGACGCGGTGAGCCGGCCAAGTTCTGCTTTTGAGGATCCCAGCATGGGCATGGGAAGAAAAAGTTTTCCTGTAGTGAATGTTTCACCTTATGCGGCGCTCACCTTTTGTAAATGGTTATCAATTGTGACAGGCAGATTTTACCGGCTACCGACAGAAGCGGAATGGGAATATATATGTCGCGCCGGAGCCCAAACAGCATACAGTCATGGAGATGATCTGAAGCAGTTGAAGGACTATGCGGTTTATTTTGACAACAGCAACGGACAGTATGCCGCGGTCGCGAGCAAAAAGCCGAACGCCTGGGGTGTCCATGACATGCAAGGCAATGTCTCCGAATGGACGCTGGATGAATATGGAGAGGATTTTTACACGACATCTTCCGCCCCGGCGCCCTGGAACAAACCAACTTCCCTTTACGGAAGAGTTTATCGCGGCGGTTCGTGGGATGATGAAGCGGCAGACCTGAGAAGCGCTGCGAGAAAGAAGTCAGGTATCTCCCTGCAAAAAGATGATCCACAGATCCCGAAAAGCTTTTGGTGGTATACCAATGCTTCGTTTATAGGCTTCAGGTTGGTGAGTCCGGCAAAAGCACCTGATGAACAGGAGATAAAAAAGTTCTGGGCAATTGTATTAGATGAATAACATTAAATAAAACAGTATGGAAAATCGATTGACAAATACGCGGCGCACCTTTTTGAAGACCGGAGCTGCGACGGTGGTAGGCGGAGCATTGTTTCAAAATGTGCCGCTGGATGTTTATGCCCAATCCAATAAAACGATCAGGGTGGGGTTAGTGGGTTGTGGTGGCCGCGGCACGGGCGCAGCTTTTGAAGCTTTGCAGGCGTCGAAATCTGTGAAACTGGTAGCGATGGGCGATGTTTTCCAGGATATGCTGAACGGCAGTTATGCAAAACTAGCTGGCCAGTTCAAAGACCAGGTTGATGTTCCGGAAAAAAGAAAGTTTACGGGATTAGACGCCTACTCAAAAGTTATAGCGGAATGCGATGCTGTTATCCTTGCCACTCCGGCCCCATTCCGACCCGCTCATTTTGAAGAAGCCATCAGGGCAAACAAACATGTATTCATGGAGAAACCACTGGCGGTGGATGTGCCGGGTTACAGCAAGATCATAGAGATCGGAAAAATGGCCGAAGCAAAGAAGCTGAATGTAGTCGTAGGGTTGCAAAGCAGGTATGACACATCCTACAATGAGCTGCTGGGCAAGATCCAGGAAGGGCTTTTGGGTGATATTGTTTCCGTCGATGTTTATTATAATGTAGGCGCCCCAACTATCCACGCCCGGAAACCGGGCCAGACAGAGTTGGAATATCAATTGAGAAACTGGCGTTACTTTGGTTGGCTGTGGGGAGGCCAGCTTGCGGGCCAGGCTATTCACCAGATCGATGTCATCAATTGGTTCATGCAGGATTATCCCAACATCGCTTCCGGTATCGGAGGCCGACAGCTGTTTAACGGACCCAGCCAGGGAAATACCTTTGATCATCAATACGTTGAATATATTTATCCCAATGGAGTGAGGATGCATGTGCAATGTCGCAACATGAACAACTGCGCAGTAAGGCAGGGGTTTTATATCCGCGGCACAAAAGGATATGCGGATGAAAGGAGCCGGATCTTCAGTCTGGATAATCAGATCGTCTGGAGATTCCGCGAGCAGGATGAAGAAGCTGCATCAACCCAGCTTGAGCAAAATATTTTCTTTAATGCCATCGCAAACGGCCCTTACATCAACAACACTGAATACGGTGCGAAAAGTACGCTGACCACTATCATGGGAAGAATGGCTACCCATTCAGGGCAAACTGTGAAACTTGAGGAAGCACTTGCATCGAACCTTTCTATCGTTCCCGAAAAATTAGCGTGGGATGCTAAAATGCCTGACGAGCCCGATGCAAGCGGAAATTATGAGATCCCGGTGCCGGGAAAAACAAGGGTAATCTGATGATGACCATGGCAATATCTCTGAGACTGCTGTCCTTCATCACCGGCATGGTTACTTTCACGCCGCTCTACGGACAGGTTAGTTATAAAGTCGCTCCAGGCAGCATCATTCAGATTTCCGGAACCAGCACATTGAGTGATTGGGTTGTGAAGTCTGAACAGATCTCCGGAGAAATGTCCTTTATTGCTTCCCCGAAAAAAGTAAAGGGAAATGAGATGCAGACGGGGACGATCAAAGATGCAAAGGCGATCCTGGAGGTCTCGACCTTAAAAAGCGAAAAGGGCGAGACCATGGATAACAAAATGTATAATGCTTTAAAAAATGATACGCATCCTCAGATCACCTTTGTGCTGACAGGTCCTGTTGAAATTCAAAAAGCACCCGCAAAAATTTCAGCTGTCGGCAATGTACAGATTGCAGCAGTAACGCGGCCCTTGATCTTTGATCTGAACGTAAGTTATGCTGATGACAAGTTTCACATTGAAGGTTCAAGGTCATTAAAACTCAGCGATTTTGAAATTCAACCACCTACTGCCATGTTTGGCCAGATTGAAACCGGTGATGAGATTGTGGTGAAACTGAACCTGCATTTGTTAAGGAAATAAGGAAATAAGGGATTTCCTTTTGAAACTTATCGTGAGAAAAAATCGGTTCTTACCGATAACTCTGGAAATGACAGTTAGCCTGACCTTCCAATTTACGATAGCGGATCATTCGAAGCCACCATCTCTTCTGAGATGGAGGAAAGTCCCTCTCCTTCAGGGCCCTTCAGGAGAGGGATTTAGGGTGAGGTGAAGACGCAGAAAACGGATTTGGTCCTTGGGCACTGTCGCCAAATGAGGATTTAAGGAAATAAGGGAAATAAGTTAGAGGGTCAATCGTTAAAATCCATTCTTCTTGAAAGAAACATTTGAAGAGATATCGCCCGGCACAACTTCCTACAGTAAAAAGACATCGCGTTCATGGTTAACGTATGCGTTGACGACAACTGTTTTTTGGGGTGTATGGGGTGCGTTGATCGAGATTCCCGAAAAAGCAGGTTTTCCGGCAACCCTTGGTTATTGTGTTTGGGCATTGACGATGATCATCCCGTCGTTCTTTGCAATGAAAAACAATCACTGGAAACTCGATACAAACAGGAAGGCCATTTTCAGTGGATTGATCATAGGCTTTTTAGGTTCAGCAGGCCAGTTGATTTTATTTCACGTCCTCATTATCGGACCCGCGTATCTCGTGTTTCCCATTATTTCTCTTGCGCCGTTGCTAACAATTGTAATGTCGTATTTCTTGTTGAAGGAACGCGCTTCCACACGTGCGTGGATTGGAATTGTACTTGCGCTCGTTGCCATACCACTGTTATCCTATCAGCCCGCCGAAATTAGTTTTCAGGGCTATGCCTGGATTATGCTTTCGCTGCTGGTCTTCATCGCATGGGGCGTGCAGGCCTATTTCCTGAAAACGGCCAATACCCATACGGGGACCGCCAGCATTTTCTTTTATATGACCGTTAGCGGAATTGTTCTCATGCCCGTGGCGCTGATGATGACGGATTTCACACAGGAGATCAACTGGGGTTTAAGCGGGCCTTATTTGGCAACCGTCATCCAATCGCTGAATGCCGTCGGA
Source organism: Cyclobacteriaceae bacterium (assembly GCA_040902445.1). Classification (GTDB taxonomy): domain Bacteria; phylum Bacteroidota; class Bacteroidia; order Cytophagales; family Cyclobacteriaceae; genus Chryseosolibacter. The sequence continues at coordinate 23,478 of JBBDXJ010000053.1, forward strand.
GCTTTATTTCTCGTCTATTCCTTCCGGTATGGCAAGGCAATCATTGTGAGTCCGATGATCAATGCAGGTGCGCCTATGATTACCATCATTTTATCGCTGATCATTTATGCAACGATACCGCATTTTATCATATTAATTGGAATGACGCTGGCCGTGGTGTCGATAGTTTTAATGGCGGAATAATTGGTTGCGACTTAAGATTTTCATGATTTTTTCAGGCTGAACAAACAAACTTATGTTTAGTTTTAAATATTCTGATTTCGAAAGAAATTATTTAGGTATATTTGAAAAGAAACCACTTTAAGGTTGCAAATACTTTTTATAGTCTATGAAGCGTAAGGAAACAAAATCTACTGTAAGTAGACGAATGGTAATTCTGAGTCAGCTCGAACAAAACGGTCAGGTCAGTGTGAATGACCTCAGTGAATCACTGGGTGTAAGTTCAGTAACCATACGCAACGACCTGCAACAACTCGAGAAAAAGAATATGCTTTTAAGGGCGCGGGGCGGGGCGATGAAGATTTCGCAAAATCACGTGGGGCTTGATTATCCATTGTCAGACAAGCAGAAGAAACACCTGCTGGAAAAGAAAGAGATAGGAAAAAAAGCAGTTGAATTAATAGAAGAGGGCAACACCATTATTCTGGATTCGGGCTCCACCACTTTCGAGGTCGCAAAGAACCTGGGAAAGTTTCAAGACCTGACTGTCATTACCAATGCGATCAATGTTGCCAATTTTCTTTCAGAGCAAAAGAACATCAATGTGATCGTTCCCGGAGGAACCCTGCGCAAAAATTCACTTTCACTTGTCGGCATTCTCGCAGAAAAAGGTTTCAAAAATTACTTTTGCGATAAGTTATTCCTCGGTGTAGACGGTTTGGATACCAGTTATGGGTTGTCCACTCCCAATATTGAAGAAGCACACCTCAATCAGATCATGATAGAAATGGCCCAAAAAGTAATTGTAGTTGCCGACTCAAGCAAGTTCAGCCGCCGCGGATTTGCCTTTATCGCTCCTGTCACAAAGATCCATACCCTCATCACCGACAAAGGCATACCCGCTGAAGAGAAATCCAAACTGGAAGGGCTGGGTATTGAGATTATCATAGCGTGATCAGGTTTCGTCATTCGTCATTCGTACTTCGTACTTCGAATTTTACCTCATAACCACCCTGCACCCAATCTGCAATTAAAAAGGTGTCCTTGCCAAAAACCAGTAACCATCAACTAGTCAAGATACGATTTCTTATAATACTCCATATACTCCCTTAGATTCTTCACATACCCTTCCATATCCAACTTTTGCTCATCGTAAATGAGATAGCTCATGTCGGGCACCCTGTTTGCAAAATGCCGTGCCCTGTCCTGCCGGAAAAAATATTTTTTGTCTTTTGTGGATAGTCCCTTTGGCAACCGCACCTTTTCCCAGGTGGCAACGAGTTCGTTAAAGATCGTTTCTCTCCTTTTCAAACTGCTTTCAACAAGTGCCGCTGCTTTTTCCATATTATCATAGGAAACCTGATGGCTCTCAAAGTGCGCGCGGTGTGCCTGCGTGATAAAGGTCTCCACTTGTGAGAGATCGTTATAAGTTTGCGTCGTATGCCAGATCAGCTTCGCCATGGAGTGGAAAACTTCAAAATCGTACGGATTTCGTACCGGCGATGATTGATTGAGTTCAATGATCTTCATGGCGCGTTCCATTTTCTTCGCCATTTCTTCTGACAGCTTCACCATCTCACTGTATTCCTCATTCCAGTAGGGGTCATATTCAATTGCGTCACCCCGCGGAAGATCAGGCAAATATGTTTTTCCAATCACGCCATGATGCCACACCCTGCGTTCAAAGGTTAACATATAATAAAACGCCCCCTCATTGAAGAGTTGAAAGAGCTCGTCCATATGGTTGGCCTCCAGGCCGTAATAATTTTTGAAAAAGGAATCGCGGAATTCCTCCAGCTTTGGTTCCTTTCCATTCCAGGAAAAAGCCGCAGCGGTTGCAAACCTCAGCATCCATGCCTGGTTGTGTAATCCGGAGTCATCCCATGAAGTTGAGATCATCCCGTCAAACGCCCCGGATTGCGTGGTGGAGGTGAGGAATTCATAGGACTCCTGTAAACTTCCTCCAACAACTTTTCCACCTCTCTCCTTGTAAAAATACGGCAGGAAGATATGTTCAATTCCCGGGTTTGGGTCGTAGGAAAAAACTTTATAACCAAGACTTTTCGCCTGCCGGGCGTAGCGGAAATTACCTTCTTCAAAGTGATAACTTTCTGTCAATACCAGTCCGGCCTGTGGTGTTATACCTACAGCGGGGGAAGAACTCTTGACCCAGCCCATGGGAGTCTCCCATGCCATCACTTCTCTCCCAAGAGTTTTTAGATACTTCGCCGAGGTATTAATGAAATGCGTGTAAACGCCACTTTTTCCGATCCCGGCTGCTTTTGCCTTGCAGGCATCGCACATCGCGAGTTCATAGGTTTCGTCACTTCCGATATGAATATAGCGCGATCCTGGCGTGGCTTTGATCGCGTCACCCCAAAGATCAAAAAGCAGCTTATAGGATTCTTCTTTTAAGGGGCAGAATTCCCAGTTGGACGAGGCGATCTCCCGCAAGTGCGCATGTTGAGGCCATTTTAAAATGAAGCTTACGTGCCCCAACCCCTGGACCAGGGGTACAAGTTCGATATGGTACTGACGTGCATACCTGGTGAATTCCTGCATTTGTTCTATCGTGAATGCCCCGGGAGCGCCAATTTCCGGATGTGAAGTATAGGCAAGTTTATCTTCCCACTCCCACACGAGCATATTTATTTTATATCGCGCCATATCGCGGATGAAACTTTCAACATACTCTTTTTTGTCCTGGTGGTGTTTAGTATCATAATGAACTGCGCGTTCTTTGATATCAGGCCAATCAGTAATTTTTAATCCGGGAATTAAAAAACCATCGCCCTGCTTCTTAAACAACTGCAATACGGTTTGTGTTCCGTAGAACAATCCGACGGAGCCTTGAGCCTTAACCACGAGTCCATCGGTTGAAACGCTCACGTGATATCCCTGTTCTCCCACGCGCTTCTCAGCACCTTTGCGGGTTAAAGTGATCGAGCCTTTTGACGCCTGCGTGCTTATGGAAGCCTCAATTCCATATTCGTCCTTCAGACCGCGCACAAGCTGCTCCGCGGCAAACCTGTCTTCAATCGAAGCGTTCCTGTCTATTACTATGATTACCCTCTTTGAGAAGGCAAAGGGTTCTCCGCTGATCTCTACTTCCTGAGGATAGGGGATCACATGAAGACCGAGCTGAGACAATTCTGTCGCACGACTTAGCGGCGCCAAAAATAGAAGCAGTACAGGAATAACCAGGACGGTTATGAAGCTTGCCGACTTTTTCATAGAAAATATTTATCAGATGTGACTTTACAAACCTTATTATAAGAAGCAGGTCTCCCTGGCCCAAAGAAATTTCATTTTACACCCACACAAACCAGTCGCGGAAATGGTCTGCATGCCGTTCCATGCATAAAGTTGTTTTTTTTAGAGCAAGTATACGAAAGATAAAAATTTTTTCGCAACCTTAAAATTTAATATTATTTCGTTCGCATAATTTTCTTTTATAAATTTGTTTATGACTAATCCTTTCAAATCATTCAGGTATACCCTCTTTATACTGCCGGTTTTTATTCACGCGTGTTCATCTAACACTCAGGAGAAATTTTATTCTGAAGCCGATTTTCCAAATGTTCAGAAATCCGATGTCCATGTCCATATTTTTAACGATAACAACGATTTTATGGAGCAGGCGGCGAAAGACAATTTTAAAGTTGTTACGGTGGCCCTGGACGCGGACAACAAAATAGGGGAAGTACGAAGACAATTCAGGTTTTGTGCGCTTCAGCAGAAAAACAAACCCTCGGCAGTTGAAAGCGCTACTGCCTTTTCAATGGAGGGCTGGGATGAACCCGATTGGCTTGAGAAAAATGTGGCGTGGCTTGACTCAAGTATTAATGACGGAGCGATCGCGGTGAAGATCTGGAAGAACATAGGCATGAGCTATCGCGATAAAGACAACAAGCTGATCATGATCGATGATCCTAAGTTTGACCCGATCTTCAAAATGCTCTCCGAACGGAAGATCCCGGTTATTGGACATTTGGGTGAACCGAAAAATTGCTGGCTTCCGTTCGAGGAAATGACTACTAATAATGACCGCAATTATTTCAGGGACCATCCGCAGTACCACATGCATCAGCATCCTGATTTTCCATCTTATGAAGATCAGATTCGCGCCCGCGACAACATGTTAGAGAAAAATCCGGACCTGAACTTCGTCGGCGCACACCTTGGAAGCCTTGAATGGGATGTGGATGAGCTGGCCAAAAGGTTTGACAAGTTTCCGAATATGGCCGTGGATATGGCAGCGAGAATGGGACAGCTTTTTTACCAGACACATCTCAACCGCGATAAAGTCCGGGAATTTTTTATCAAATACCAGGACAGGCTGCTATACGCAACCGATATGGGCGCCAGTGAAGGGCAGGAAAAAGAAGCGCTGTGGAAAGAGATGCATGAAACGTGGCTGAGAGACTGGAAGTATTTTGTGACAGAAGATAAAATGACGAGCAATCTGGTTAACCAGGATTTTCAGGGACTGAAATTACCTGCGGATGTTGTCGATAAAATATACTATCAAAATGCCAAAAGGTGGCTTAACGCCTTTGAAGATAAAAATACCAAAGGGGTATCTTCCGCGCAATGATCATCGTTATGAGCGTTCTGGATGATTAATATCCGGTAAACAATGAAAAATATATTTGTCATCATCCTTTTTTGTGCCTGTCTGGGATTCAGCTGCCAACGACCAGCTTTCCATCAGGTTGAAGTTGACAATCCTCCCTTCAGGAAGAACATCGTTTTTGAATCCTTTGAGGATCTTTCTTCGCCAATGTTTCAGGCTTTAAGAGAGAAGTATCAGTTGGATACTGTTTTTCACGGTGAAAAGGATGAATTCAAAAGAGTTTTGTTGCTGCGTGATTGGATACGGACCGTAATAGAAATTGATAATTCCGGAAAAAATTATCCCGGGGAAGGACAGGCGGAGGGAATACTGGACGCCGCTTTACAAGGTCATGGGTTTCATTGCGGCCACTATATGATTGTCCAAAATGCGGTGATGAATGCCTATGGATACGTCACCAGGTGCATTGGGGCGGGTGAAGGTGCAGATGATGGTCTCGAGATCCATCATGGTTTGAATGAAGTATGGATCAATTCCTTTAGCAAATGGGTGTTATCGGATGCCAAGTACAACTATCACTTTGAAAAAAATGGCATTCCGTTATCAGCCCTTGAAGTGCGTGATGCCTATTTGAAAAACAGGGCTGCGGACATTGTGGTAATGAAAGGACCAGACAGAATACCTACTCCGTTTGATAAGGACCAACAAAACAGGAGTACAGAACTTTATGCCAGGATATATACATTTCTGGAGTGGGAAATGTACAACAACCGCTATACGAAGTGGCCTGACGTAGAGTCCTATCTGGTCATGCTCAACGACGATTATTTTAAAAATCATACCTGGATCTGGAACGGGAAACCGCATTGGGCGTACGGCAAGGAGTACATGAATCTGATTGAAGATCGCGGCCTGATCGAATGGACACCGAACACTCTTTCCTCCAGCGTGGAAATCACCGGTGATAGTGCCAATATCAAACTCGCGTCAACAACACCGAATTTTAAAACAAGTCAGATGAGAAGGCTGCCAGATACAACCTGGGAAAATGTGACAGATAAGGTAAGCGTGAAGTTGGAGAACGGCATAAATGAACTGGAATTCAGAACAGTTAATCTTGCCAACGTGTCCGGCCCTCCGCATAAAGTGATAATTGAAAACTAATTTTGCATTCGGAACAAGACCATTAAAACACATAGTGCTTTTTTATTATGAAAACAAATTATGTATTGATTCTGCTCGTGGGATTCCTGTTGGTTCATTGCAGCGGGAAAAAACCATTATCGGTTGATCAGTCGGGTAATCTTCCCCTGAAAAGAAATACGGCTTTTAGATCTTATGAAGATCTCAGTTCGCCGAAGTTTCAGGCGCTGAAAGAAAAATATCAGCTTGATACTATCTTTCATGGCGAGCAGGATGAGTTCAGGCGGATGCTGTTGTTGCGCAACTGGATAAGAACAGTCATTCACATCGGCGATTTCGAACCAACGTACCCGGGAGATGGATTTGCGGAAAATATTATTGATGAAGGTTTAAAAGGTCAGGGATTTCATTGCGGCCATTATATGATCGTGCAAAACGCTGTCATGAACGCGCATGGATATGTGACCCGTTGTTTAGGAGCCGGGCCCGGTGTGAAAGGCGGACCTGATGGTCATCACGGGATCAATGAGATCTGGAGCAATAAACACCAGAAATGGTTCTTATCAGATGCCAAATACAACCACCACTTCGAGAAAAACGGAATTCCGCTGTCAGCGCTGGAAATAAGGGATGAATTTCTGAAAAATAAAATGACCGATGCTGTGCTGGTGAAAGGTCCCGACAGAACACCGATCGAGTCGGATGGTGTGGCAAACGCCAAAGGAGCGATGATACAAAAAACAAAAGCAGATTTTGCGCAGACCTATACGTGGATTGAATGGGAGTCTGTCAATAATCGTTTTACCAACTGGCCCGAAAATGGCGATGATATCAGCAAATTGAACATGTATGAAGATGACTATTTCAAAAATAATAATTGGATATGGGACGGAAAACCACATTGGGCTTATGGAACGGTATATATGATACTGGTTTCAGATCGCGAAGCCATCGAATGGACTCCCAACACTATCACAAGCAATGTGAAAATTGAAGGTGATGTCGCCCGTATTGAATTGGATTCCGAAACACCGAACCTGAAGAGTTATCAGATGAAAGACGTTCCGAATGGAACATGGAACGATGTTTCGGGCTCTGTAGAGATAAAACTTATTTCGGACAAAGAGGAAAAAGTATTTCGCACAGTCAATCTAGCAGGAGTTGCGGGCCCGGAACATAAAATCATTTTCACGAAATAATTTTCCGAATGACCATGAAACTAAAATTGGTTTTACCGTTGGCTTTGGTTTTCTCGATTTTATGCTGTAATAAAAACAAACCGATTCAGGGTGAGATTGCAGGTGAGGGCACCCGGAGTAGCACCGTCAGATTCTATGTTGATAGTACGACGAACTCCGAAGATCCGGAAAAGCGGATGGCATATGGTTTAAATATTGTTCCCCCCTGGTCTGATGGAGGTTCTATTTTTGTCAACCTCCCGGAACACCTTGAGTACATGCCTGAAACGATGGGCATCGCACGGCACCACGACAAAAGGGCGAACGTATGGAAAGTCAGTGCTGATAGCGCGGAGGCGAGCTATGATGTGGAAAGCCTCACCGAACCGGGTGTTTTCTTTGCCGTAAGAGCCGCCGCTGTTAAGGACCGCGCCACGTTTGAGGTAACGATCGGTAATCGTTCGAAAAAAGTCCTCCGCAGTATACGCCCGCTTTTCTGCTTCCAGTATGATCTTCTGAAAGGTTTTCCTGCAAAACTTTCCGATAATTTTCAGCACACCTACATTGTTATCAATGAGAAACTCGTTAAGGTTTCCGGTCTAACGGTTGAAAAGCCCGACGCCTATGCGCGGATGGCTCAGGCGAAGGACTGTTCCGATGAGCATAATTGGTGGGCGAAAGAAATGGGAGGGTTCATCTCCGAAAAGATGGATTCAGCCGTAACTATTCTTACATCTTCCAATGATCAGCGGAAAGTCATCCTCCGTTGGCTGCCGGGAAAAAATTTTCTTTCGAATTCTTTTATCCCCTGTATTCACGCTGATCCCTGCATCGGCGATCTGGAACCCGGACAAACGCGAACGGTAAAAGGAGAATTGATCTTTACGCATCCATTATTGGATGAGACTACGGCTGAACATTATGCCTTATGAGGTTGGTTATGAATCTCCAGAAAATTATGACCGGACGCACCTTTTTGTTTTTTTCGATTTTTCTGCCGGGCAGCCTTTTGTTGGGAAGCTGCTCAAAGCATCAACCTGAAAAAGTGGAAGGCAATGATTCTCCATTGGCGGATTATTATCCGAATGATGTGGGCATAGAAAACGATCCTCATGTATTGTATGTTGAAAATTTTGATGACGGAATGGAGAATATTCTCAGCCGTTACACCGATATCCTGAACCGGGAAGGCATGTCGCTTGAGGCTGATGTGCCAGAGGGAAGTTTAGGACCGAATTCTTTAAAAATGACTAACATCGGAGGTGCAAACACGGGCGGACATTTATTCCGAAACTTTGATCCCGGGTTTGACTGCACTATTTATATCCGCTATTATGTTAAATATCCGCTCGTCTCAAAAGGATATATTCATCATGAATCGGTCTGGGTTGGAGGGTTTAATCCATCTTCTACATGGCCTTCACCGCAGGCCGGCACATGTGGATTAGGCAACAGCAGGCTTTCCATCTCCTATGAACCCATACATGAGCCGGCGATGGACACTTATCTTTATTGGGGAGATATGCAAAGCTGGAATGACGGTACCAGTTGCTATGGTAATGATATGGTTAACGGCAGCGCTACTGCTCATAATCTTGTTTGGGATGAATGGATGTGCGTGGAAATTATGATCAAGCTGAATAACCCGGTAACGGCCTACAATGGAGAGTTAAGGGTGTGGCAAAATGGTACGGAGGTTGGACACTGGGCCCCCGGTTTTCCCAATGGTCATTGGGAAAAAGATTCGTGGATCAACAGCCAAACAGACCCTCCCTTTCAGGGATTCCGGTGGAGAACAGTTGCTGACCTTAACATCAATGCGCTTTGGATAGAATACTATGACGACACCAGCCCGGAGGATGAGTCTCACTATATTCAATACGACCACCTCGTAATGGCCACAAAATATATCGGACCGCTCGCATTTCGTTAAACGTCATTCAGTGCCGTAGACCCGCCTTGCTTTCTGTCAATTTACACTAAATGCTAAATCGAAGTCACCTTCTCTTCAGAGATGGAAGAAAGTGGGGTGACTAAAAAGTTGTCAACTTCATTCGAAAGAGGCCGGTCACTTTACCATACTTCAACAAACTCACGTCCTGTCTGCTGGTTTAGCAACTGCCACAGTGCGTAAAGGGTTCGTTCAATATGCTCACGAGTAAGTCGGGACGACAGCTCCTTCCCTCATCCGAACTAGTCTATGCACACAAGTTTCTGCTGAATTTTGCGTCAATGAATAATCATTTTTGATTCCGGTCAGACAATGGAACTCGAATCAATCCTTACTTCTCATTGTTAATTTGCTGCAGCATCTGTTGGTAAAATTGTTGGGCTGATTCCAAACGCGTTAAAATACCCTGATCAACGGGCTTTTTAGTTTTTTCCTCATCTTCAATCACCTGAATAGCTTCCATCTGTTTTTTGATAATATTCGAGGCTTTCTCCTTATCCCACGTAGGCTTGCCATCTATGACAACGTACATTGGAGTTGTGTGGGCAACCGCTCCATTGTTGCAATATATGACAGCCGCAACCCACTGACTTTTATTGAGCGTATGCACAAGGGTGATATCGAGTGAATCGCGCTTTTCCGTATTGATTTTTTCAATGACAAGTCCATCATTATTATAAATGGCTATACGGTCAATCTGTCCAATAGTTGAATTTGAAATTGCCTTAGCCTTAAGCTCGATGGATGACCCCATTGGCTTCACTATTTCCGTTCCCGGAAGCTTGCCACCGGCTTCGAAAAAAAGTGCCGGACCATTCGTCACAAATGTATGACCCGCTTTTAGTCCTTCAAACCAGGCATCGGCGGAAAATGTTTTTCCTGTGTAGACAAACGTGCGTACATCACCAATCGTGGACGCCCAGGGAAAGTCGCTTCCTGCGGCAGCCGTTATCCTGAAACCGAGATTGAGATAGTCGTAGTAGTCAACTGTATTGAGTCTTAAAAATTGAAGTAATTCAACAAAATCAATTTCACCGGTAGTGATATGCCAAGCAAATCCTTTCCAAAAACCTCTCCAGGAAAAATGCGCATAGCCGATCAGTGATCCAGGTTGCTGATGAAGCTTTTTGAAAACCAGTTCATAGTAGTGGTATACTGAAGTATCGCGTTCCTGGTGCGTGATATTTAGACCGATAATATGACCATAGGCACTTCGCGGGTCCTCCTGGCCCGAAACAAGGCAGGTGGTTCCCTTGCATACTCTGTATTTTTTTCCAAACCCTTCCAGTTTAAAATCGGTGCCCAGATGATGTCCCATCTCCAGCATGTTCACCAAGTGTACGTCTTCGGCTTTTGCATATTCCAGCAGATACTTCCGGAATTGAGGTTTATTTGTAGGGTGGTGCACATGCACATCGCCTGAATACCAGCCTCTTTCTGGAAGGTTGATCCAGCGTTTCAGAAGAAAGGTTTTAGTAAGTCGCTTTTGGTCTGCTGATACAACGAACTCTTCCGTTACGGGTATATATTCGTTCCCGTGCTCCAGACTAATGCGCCAGGCACCTGGTGGAAGATCGATTGTAAAATCGCCGGAAGTTTGATACATCACAGGTTCCCGCCAGTGTGGAATAGAAGGCAACAGCTCATACAATCCACTGCGGTTTTTATTATTGCCCCTGCCATTCGTCATACGTATAGGTCCAACCCAGTTCTTGTCTGACTTAAAATCAACACCTGTCATGAATAATTCTACTTCTGTCGGGATCCCTGCGATTTCACCGTAAGGAGGCACATGCACCTGTGCGCTTCTGACATTGGTAATACAAACCATTACCGGAGTGATTTTACGGGTATCTTCTTCCATAACCCGAATTTTAACGCGGACAGTTTCAGGTTTCCCTTGCAGGGCAAGCAAAGACCCCGGGCAGTTGAGCAGGGAAAAAAACAGGACGTATGATATTACTTTCAATTTTTTACCATTTTCGATCTAATGCCTAATGCCTAATGCATATCAAAGCCGACGGTCGCCGTTGGTGGGGGTCTCACCACTGACAACTCACGATTCACGCCTGACGCTTCCACATCTACTCAACCGTGATTTTCCCCATTGTATACCACCCTTCCATATCTTTCCCTTCAATGGCCAGCAATACCTTTGGTTTGTTAGTAAGGGGGTCAGTGAGCGCGAGTTGAATTTCATACACTCCTGCTTTCAGATCTTTCGGAATGGTGATGGCATCGTTGTAAACATTATCTCCGGGTAACCACGTGCGGATATTGGCTGATGTGGGGAAGATTGTCTGTTCCTTTTGGTTTTTCAGTCGGATCGCCAATGGAAAATTCTGGTAACACGGCGCGACTCCTTTGTTTTCCCACCAGGATTCAAAATGGAGTTTGCTGTTTCTTTTTATCGTCTGCGGATATGTAAATCTCCTCAGCACGAATCGGTAGCCCATTTTCTTGAGCCAGTCATTTACCAACGGTTCCCACTCAGGTGGGACCGGTGATGACTTGGCATTGAACGATGAGATATGCCATTTCAGGCTTTGATCAAAAATATATTTTACCTGATCCATATTGTAATGTTCCTGGTCGCGCCATCTGAGAAACGTGCCACAGATCTCAAGGCTGATGGGCGCAGTCTGCCATGCGTCCTTTGTTCCATATTCAATGATTGCCTGAGGATAGAAGTCATACATATGCGTCCAGCCGTTCTGGTCTTTTGCCCAGAAACCAAGATCGCCGATGCAATCCACCCGCCATCCGACATTTCCATTGCCTTTTGCATGCGCGTACTTATTTGTTTTCTCATCCATCAGCAGCGCTATCAAAGGTGTTTTTTTGAAGTTATCGGTATAAGCATCAACCAGGGCTTCCATCGTGTTCTGGCTTAAAAATTCCGATCCACCTCCTTCGCCCCAGGCTCCGATGAACGAGAGGTCTACCGCATTCATGAACGGATGCCCATCGTATCTTTTTCCCAGGTTTGCGATCATGCCGCCGAAGTATTGCACGTAGCGCGGATCTTCCGGATCGACAACCCACCCGTTAACTTCACTGTTGTACTTCCAGTCTTTTTTGTTCCCGACCATTTCGCGGTACCATGCTGGCACGTCTCTCTCTGAACCTGTTCCATACGGCGCAATTCTTAGCATCAGAGTTTGTCCCCGTGATTCGGCGGTGGCCAATGCTTTGTCGATCATTTGCCAGTTGTATTTTTCTTTTTCAGGTTCGAAAAATTTCCAATAAACCCGGAAGTAAGCAATGGTGGTTTGAGGGTGGTTCTTGTTCGTAAGGTCACCGAATTCCTGGTATTCAATAGGGAAACCTTCCGTCCAGCCTGCACCCGGATTCAGGTCATCACCGTTAAAGCGTTGAAAAGTTGTAAATCCGATGCCAGGGTTATTCAAAACCTCGTGGCTTTCAACAGGCCGGATTACGGCAGTCCCGGGCGCAATTTGGGCCAAACCACTTTGGTAGGTGGAGGCTATAAGAAGCAGTCCTAACCCTATGTTTAACTTATTTTTCATCTTCTTAATATTAGTTTTTATACGCCGATACGTTTCTGATTCATTTTTTAAGCGACCGCATTATTTTTTCATGTCGATTCATTGCCCCTCGCTGTTGTAACCCGCCTTCTGTAACTAAAAATAAGGTTTTATATGATTTTAGAGTTTCAAAACCTTATTTTTTATGTAAAAAATATTACAAATTGTATGCTTTTAATAAAATTAACCTTATTTTTAGGTAATCAAAGGATAAACCCTTTTTCGGTCAAACAAATTATTAACCATCAATTTATGATTGTGAAAATCTCTACCAACTTAAGCTTGTTTCAAGCGCGAATGTTACGGCTTCGGGGATTATTGATCCTCGTAGTTTTCCTTTCAGGAATACATACCACTGTATTCTCCCAGAACCAAAGTATCAGCGGCACAGTTCGCACGGGGCAGGAAGGTGTGTTGCCTGGAGTGAACGTTCTCATAAAAGGAACGGCCCGCGGTACCACCACCGATTCAAATGGAAAGTATACATTACTGGCCTCAGAGGGAGAGGTCCTGGTATTTTCATTCATTGGCTACGTCCAGCAGGAAATACCGATCGACGGGAGATCGGTTATCGATATCGATCTGATAAGCGATACCCGGGAACTGGAGGAGGTAGTTGTTACTGCCTTTGGTATTGAAAGGGAAAAAAAGGCGTTGGGATATTCTGTTCAAGAAGTCAAGGCAGAAGAATTGACGCTGGCCCGGGAAACCAATGTGATCAATTCCTTAAAAGGGAAAGTGGCCGGGATCCATGTGAATCCCAGCACAGCCGGGCCAGGGGGTTCCTCCTACGTTGTAATTCGCGGTAACAGTTCCCTGACAGGAAACAACCAGCCACTATATGTGGTGGATGGCATCCCGATTGATAATCAAACTTTAGATGCTCCAGGCAGCTTTTCCGGATATGATTATGGAGACGGGATCGGGAATGTCAATCCCGATGACATCGCCAACATATCTGTGCTAAAGGGACCCAGTGCCGCGGCCATGTATGGAGCCCGGGGCGCCAACGGTGTTATTTTGATCACTACGAAAACCGGCGCAAGAGTAAAAGGCATTGGTGTTGAAATAAATTCCAATTATACTTTTGAAACGCCGAGCGTGAACCCAACCTTTCAGAATACATGGGGTGGCGGTTATGACGATGATTATGGCGTGTTTACATTTGAAAACATAGAAGGCCAGCAAGTCATGGTATGGCCGGGATGGTTGCTTGATCAATGGGGAGATCGTATGGATGGCCGTCCTATTATCTATGATTTTGCCCGTGATTGGGGTGTTCAGTCCTATACCCCTCAGCCTGCGGACAATATTAAAAACTTTTACCGGACCGGTACCACCTTCACCAATACGGTTTCAATTTCCGGTGGCAATGAAAAAAGTTCTGCACGCCTTTCTATCTCTGATATGCGGAATGAAAGTATTGTGCCCAATGCTTCCCTGGACAGGAAAACGATTACCCTGAGGGCTTCACACCAGGTATCAGAAAAATTATTTGTAGACGCAAAGATCAATTATACAAGGCAGGAGGGAAATAATCGACCCCAAAACGGTATCAGTTTTTTGAGCGTGCCGGTAAACCTGGAAATAGTACCGCGAAGCGTTGATCTTGACTGGCTTAAAGACCATACAAGACCAGACGGGCTCATGGCGAACTTTAAACCGGGTGTGCCTTATAATCCCTACTGGTTAACTGAAAAATTTAAAAACACCGATACAAGAGATCGTATTATTGGTATGGCCAGGATTAAATATGATTTTACGGATTGGTTAAGCCTGCAGGCCAGAACGGGTACTGATTTTTATACGGACAATAGGTTTGCCATGATTCCCCAGGGAACTCCGGGAGCGGCAAACTTAAATGGCCAGGTGAGGAATACCATGTGGAAAGTAAAAGAGGAAAACAGCGATTTGCTGTTAACGGCTACAGGAGATTTATCCAGTAACTTCTCAGGGTCCTTTTCAGTAGGTGCCAATCATCTTAACAGAGAGCAAGAGGTGGTTGAGGTGGCCGGACAAAATCTTAATATTAAAAATATATATCATATCAATAATGCCTCACTTGTTTTCCCGCGAAACGAGCTTGAGAGAAAACAAATGAATTCCGTATACTTTCAGGGACAAGTAGCTTATAAAAACTATCTTTTCCTGGATGTAACAGGAAGGAATGACTGGTCATCTACTTTAGGTCTTGAAAATCAGTCATTTTTCTATCCTTCGGTGAGTACAAGCTTTGCTTTTACAGATGCTTTTTTACTGGATTCCAAAATACTTACATTCGGAAAGCTACGCGCTTCTTATGCTCAAGCCGGTAACGATGCCGACCCTTATCAGACCAAGGGTGGTTATTCATTAAGTTCAGCTTCTTTTAGTGGTTTGCGCCTCGCCTCTATACAAACTAGTGTACCCCTATTGGAGTTGGAGAATGAATTAACAAAAGCTTACGAAATCGGTGTTGATTTAAGGTTATTCAATAACCGGGTGGGTATCGACTTTACGTACTATGATCAAGCCACAACCAATCAAATATTAGGAGTAGAATTGTCAGCAGCAACAGGTTTTGGCAATAGAGTGATCAATGCCGGTGAGATTCGGAATCATGGATTGGAATTAATGGTCAATGCCACGCTGCTTAAGGCTGGAGATTTCTCCTGGGATATGGGCGTCAACTTATCAAGAAACAGGTCCGAGGTAGTCTCCCTGGCTCCCGGAATAGAGAGCCATATGCTACTCAGTGGCACCGCTAATATCGAGGCGAGAGTAGGTCAACCTTACGGAAATATCGTCGGGTACCCCATCAAGAGAAATGATGCCGGTCAGGTTGTAGTAACTAACCTGGGAAAGTGGCAAAGAGGGGATGAGAGAGAGGTTTTGGGGAATATTCAACCGGATGCGCTGGGCGGCCTGACCAATACTCTTAGATACAAAGGTTTTGCGCTAAGCGGATTGCTGGATTTTAGATTGGGTGGACAGGTATATTCTTATAGTAAATACGACCAAATGGCAAAAGGAACGGGTAAGTTCACCGAAGCCCGGTCTCCGGAGGATTTAATTGTTGATGGTGTAATAGAAAATGCAGATGGCACTTACACGAAAAATACGATCTCCATACTCTCTCATCAATACTATGCTGAAGGAGGCCCCTGGGGAGGGATTGCTGAATCCATGGTCATCGATGCCGATTACGTTGCCCTGAGGGAAGTTTCATTTGGATACAATTTTAGCTCTTCATTTCTATTAAAAACACCGTTTACCAGTGCCAGACTATCAGTGGTAGGGAGAAATCTTGCGTACCTGTACAGGGATCCGGAATTTGAATTAATGGGTATTAGCCCGGAAACAGCTTTTAACAGTACGGCTGCTGCTCAGGGTTATGAATCGAGAGGGCTTCCTACAACCAGAAGTATGGGCTTTAACTTATCCTTATCGTTTTAAACCATTCAAGAATTATATTATGCAACTATATATTAAGCTTAAAAAAATCGCAGCCTCAACCATTATTTTATTGGTGGCAGGTGCCTGTACTGATAATTTCGAAGAATTGAATACCAATCCGGCTCTGCTCACAGAAGACGTCGTTCAGCCGCCAACACTGTTCACCAACGTTCTGAAGAATTCCATATATGCCACTTTCAGCCCGGCAAGAATTCACGAATTTTCTGGTTATTACGGGAATCAGGCTACTGGTAACATCCTGGCTGTATCAGATTATACTTCTCCTTTCAATAATTACAGGACGTATATCATTAATTTATCAGAAGTGATCCGGCTGACTGCTGATGATCCAAGCCTAAATGATCAAAATGCGATGGCCAGGATCATGAAGGTTTGGAATTATCACATTATGACCGACGCCTACGGGGATATACCATATTCGGAGGCGGCAAGGCCTGTGACCGAGGTTATCAATCAGCCCGTTTATGATACGCAGCACGACATCTATATTGATATGCTCAATGAGTTGAAAGAAGCCGCAGCCCAGTTAGGTTCGCAGGGAGATCAGATTTCTTTCGGAGCGGCGGATATACTATATCAGGGAGATGTCGATAATTGGAAAAAATTTGCCAACTCTTTGCGCTTCCGGCTGGCAAACCGTGTGCGTTTTGTTGACCAGACTCTTGCTGCGCAACACATCTCGGAAGTTATTAATGCGCTCCTGATTGATGAGAACAGCGAAAATGCCTCATTGGTAACGCTGCAACCGAGTGCAACGGAAAATTCAGCCAACGTTAATCCTGTTTACAACCGGTATATAGGCGCTACGACGGACATTTTTGTGGGACTTCCTGTAACAGATATAATGGCTCCGGCCGATGATCCCAGGCTACCACTTTTTGCAGGACCCATTGCAGATGGAGTATCTTTCCGCGGACGTCCTATCCAGCTTCTGCAGGAAGAAAAGGATTCTTATCTCGATGCAAATGTTTCTGCCGTAGGACCTATTCTGAAAGCTCAGACCGTTGAGATCATAATCATGAATGCAGCGGAAGTTTATTTCTTGAGAGCTGAAGCTGCCCTGGCAAATATCACAAGTGAAGATGAAGCTGAATTGTTTAGCCTGGGTATTCAAAGGTCCATGGAACAATATGGTGTGGATCCGGCGGACATCGCGACTTTTATGGCGCAACCGTTGGCGACTTTAAGTGGTACAGGAGAAGCGCAGTTGGAACAGATCATTACCCAGAAGTACGCAGCAATATTCTTTCAGGCTTATGAAGCATGGGCAGAGTTCAGGAGAACGGGTTATCCGAAAATATGGGTAGGCAGCGAACTGGGTGTGACCAATGGACAAATTCCAAGAAGATTGACATATCCATCCGATGAATACCTTAAGAATAAAAACAATATTACAACGGCAGTTGCACGTTTGGGCAGTGACGCTTTAATGACACGGATATGGTGGGATGTCCGTCCGGGGTTACCTTACGCGCATCCATTGCAAGGAACGTTCCCGCCTAATTAAGATGTCCAGGATTTAATACTCGGTGCTGATTTTCAGCGCTTTTAAAAGGTTCCGGCAAAATTGCCGGAGCCTTTTTTTTCCTGCTCAAATCTGTCAAACCGAAAAGTTGAAATATTGCCCAACCATTGAATCTACGTAATGGTCACTTGTTAACTTTACCTACTTTTGGAACGCAAATCATAATTTTTCAAAATCCACATGTCGAGAAAATTTATATTGATCTTCACAACATTTATAATTTCCTCCGCAACAGCACAGCGCCAAACAATTCCGGGAGAAATTATCAGTCCATATCCTACAGTGGAAAACCTTTCGGTAGAATGGTTTATCACCGGCGATGACAATCAAAATGGGACGGTAAAGGTAAAGTTCCGCAAAAAAGGAAACGCCACGTGGCAGGAGGGTATGCCTTTACGCAGGGTTCCGGCCGGCGAAAATATAAAATTCAAATGGCAGAATAAACACTCCGGAAGCATTTTTGACGTCACTCCGGATACACCGTATGAAATAAAACTCACACTGAATGATCCTGACGGCGGATCATCGGAAAAAACGGTGGAAGTCAGAACGCGACCTGAACCCATAATCTCCGCAGGCGCGGAGATAATTGAGATGGCGCCGGGTACGCATGATACATTATTTACAAAAAGCGGCACAAAAGAGCATCCGGTCGTTTATCAGTGTACCCTCGGTACAGCGATATTTAAATTCATTGACCTGCGAAACAAAAGCTGGGTCTATATCGAAGGATTAACGGTTGATAATCTTGAAAAGGATGGTATAGGCGTGCAGTTGAATGGCGCCGAAAATTGTGTAGTCAGACATTGCACCATTAATGCTATCTATGGTATCGTAGCTTATAAACCGGGTGCAATCAATTGTTATATCAGCGATAACGTGATCACCGGAACTTCACAATGGACAAACAAAGCCATGGGCGCTCATGGCGATAACATCGGTGAAGGAATTGAAATGACGGGCCCGGGAAATGTTATTTGTTATAACCGTGTGACCGGATTCCGAGATTGTATTTCCACGATGGAAGATTCACATGTGGTGAACCAGACGAGCATCGATATTTATAACAATGATATTTACCGTGGAGTGGACGATGCGATTGAAGCTGACTTCTGTTTTTCCAATTGCCGGATTTACCGGAACCGCATAACCAATTGTTATGTTGGCCTGAGTTCCCAACCCGGACTGGGCGGCCCAAATTATTTTGTAAGGAATGTGATGTATAACGTTATTCACGCTGCTTTTAAACTGAAACGACTCAGCCAGGGTGATGTTGCGTTGCACAATACAGTTGTCAAGGTAGGGACGGGCCTGGGAGGAAACAGCGCCATGGACTATGCCTATTTCAGAAACAATTTAGCCATCGGCGGTCCAACAGGCGGGGTGAATTGGGGTGACTACGGAGCAGGTAATCCATATGCGGCAGATATTATCAGCCCCGGTGAACACAGCAGTCTTGATTATGATGCCGTTGGGGTGTACGGTGTTGAATTCATCGCAAAAATCGGAGAAAGATCTTTTTCGGAAGTGGAAAAACATGGTATTCCAAAAATTAAAATGGCTGACACGTTTATGAGTACGAGATTTCCAAATCCACCCATTCCCGAAATAGAAGTTCAGGACCTTAGGCTAAAACCTGGTTCTGCAGCCATTGATGCCGGTGTGCACATTCCCAATATCAACGATAATTTTACGGGCAAAGCTCCTGATTGCGGAGCATATGAGCAGAATCAAAAAATGCCGCATTACGGGCCGCGTCCTTAATGCCCTTGGATCTCTTTTCCAGGCCGGCGATGGGTGACAATTCACCTGTTTCGATGTATCGTTTATTAATATAGATTGGATATGTTTGCGCAGGGATTTCAAAAGGTGGTGCCTACCGTAAACCATAAAATACCCGCGAAATAATATGCTGCCAGCCGCAGAATACAACGCTCAGGGACTGACCACACAGGAAGTGCTTGAATCCCGGCACCGCTATGGGCGCAATGAGGTGCTGGCTAAAAAACACAAACATCTTGAGAAAATCCTTGACCTTGTTAAGGAACCGATGGTGCTGCTGCTGCTTGTCGCGGCGCTTTTGTATTTTATCAGCGGTGAGACCGGCGATGGCATTTTTATGACCATCGCTATTGTGCTGGTAACCGGAATTTCATGGTACCAGGAGTCAAGAAGCCGCAAGGCTCTTGAAGCGCTGAAGACGCTCACTGCGCCTACCTGTAAAGTTATCCGCAACGACGTAACTGCGGAAATCAAACGAGAGGAGATTGTCGTTGGTGATTACATGGTCATTGAAGAAGGATCATCTGTACCCGCGGATGGGATCATTATTCATTCGAATGACTTTTCTGTAAATGAATCTATTCTCACCGGCGAGTCATTGCCTGTAAGCAAGAACAAGACCGGCAAAAATAATCTTGTTTATCAAGGCACAACCGTGACGGGTGGTCTCGCCATCAGCGAAGTAAAAGCCATTGGGGCGGAAACGGCCCTTGGTAAAATCGGAAAGACTTTGGAAGCGATACAGGACCAGGAAACTCCTTTGCAGCATCAGATCAGCAACTTTGTAAAGAAGATGGCGTTGGCAGGTGTGGTGATCTTCCTGCTTGTATGGGGAATCAATTTTTTACAATCCCGGATTCTTCTCGACAGTTTGCTTAAAGCACTCACTCTTGCCATGAGTATCCTGCCGGAGGAGATCCCAGTAGCCTTTACGACATTCATGGCATTGGGTGCCTGGCGCCTGATGAGGCTTGGGATTATTGTAAAACAAATCAAGACGGTTGAAACGCTGGGCAGCGCCACAGTAATCTGCACGGATAAAACTGGAACGATCACAGAAAACCGAATGACCCTTGCAAAAGTATTTGTTCCTTCTTCACAAAAAATATCGACACCGGAAAATATCGGAGCGGAAGAAAAGGAACTGATAAAGCTGGCGATGTGGGCGAGCGAACCGATCCCGTTCGATCCGATGGAAACGGCATTGCATGAAGCCTATGCTTTGACCACAGTTAAGGATGAAAGGCCCGATTATCGCATGATCCATGAATACCCACTGGGCGGAAGACCTCCGATGATGACGCACATTTTTCAGGACATTTCAGGAGAAAGGATCATTGCAGCAAAGGGCGCTCCTGAAGCAATGATACAGGTCTCCGTCCTTCCTGCAGAAGAGAAAGCAGCAGTTGAGCGTGCGATGGAAACGTTAGGAGCTGAAGGATTCCGTGTATTAGGCGTTGGAGTCGCCTTCTTCGACGGGGAACCTTTTCCTGAAAAACAACAACAATTCAGATTCCAATTCAAAGGTCTTGTGGCTTTTTACGATCCGCCGAAGAAAAATATACAGAATGTTTTAGAGGCCTTTTACCACGCCGGAATTGACGTAAAGATCATTACCGGGGACAACGCTGCCACAACTTCTACCATTGCCAAACAGATCCGTCTTCGAGGCGCGGAAAAAACAATGAGCGGTGAAGAACTGCTGAAGATGGATGAAAAACAGGTCCATCAAAAAGTAATGAAGATTAACATCTTTACGCGCATGTTTCCCGATGCGAAACTGAGAATTCTCAATGCCCTGAAAGCAAATGGTCAAATTGTAGCCATGACGGGAGACGGCGTAAATGACGGACCCGCCCTCAAAGCTGCTCACATCGGAATCGCTATGGGCAGGAAAGGCACAGAGATCGCAAAAGAAGTGTCTTCCCTGATCCTTACCGACGATGACCTTTCAAAAATGGTCGATGCCGTGGCGATGGGAAGAAAAATATACGCCAACCTTAAAAAAGCCATTCAGTATATTATTTCTATCCATATCCCGATCATCCTCACGGTGTTTATTCCGCTGGTGCTGGGCTGGGTTTACCCCGCAATTTTTTCTCCTGTCCACGTGATTTTCCTGGAATTGATCATGGGCCCGACTTGCTCCATCGTTTATGAAAATGAACCGATGGAAGATAATATCATGCAGCAGAAGCCGAGACCCCTCACCAATACTTTTTTCAATTTTCAGGAACTTAGTACCAGTATCATTCAGGGATTGGTCATTACGGCAGCTATTTTATTTGTTTATCAATATGCCGTAGCTCAGCTTTACGACGAGGAGATCACGCGGACAATGGTCTTCATTACCCTGATTTCAGCCAACGTATTTCTGACCCTGGTCAACAGGTCGTTTTATTATTCTATTTTCACGACACTGCGATATAAAAATAACCTTGTACTGTTGATGGTGGGTATCACGACTGCCCTGACCGCCTTGCTGCTCTTCATACCATCGTTCACGAAATTTTTTGAATTCAGGAAAGTGAATGAATTTCAGTTATTCATTTGCGTAGTTACCGGCGGCATGTCGGCGCTTTGGTTCGAAGGCGTCAAGGCGTTCAAAAGAAGCAAATGAGAATCTTCCTAACGCGGCGAATAGGTCCAGATCGGAAAATCTGCGTGATTGACCATATCCTCGGCAAGGCTCCCATTGAGAAAGTGCGAAATTCCTTTTCGGCCATGTGTGCCCATGGCTATTAAATTCCCTTTAATACTTCTGGTAAAATGAATTATACCCGATTCTTCAAATGGGTAGTTGTAAACATTGAGCGTGAAGTTCTTAAACATGAATCTTTTGGCAAACTGCCTGAGACGTTCAAGTGTAATATTGTCAGCGGTAAAATTCGTGGGGGTGTTGACGTATAGGATATGAATCGTGGCCTTGAAGAATGCCTGGAGTTCCTTCACCTTGCTGATGAGTTCTTCCTGCTTTTCTGTTTCCAGCGTGTTTGGGAAAACAATATCCCTCATCGCACCTTTATAATAGTTTTTCATTACCATCACTGGAACCTTTGCGTGCCTGACGACTTTTTCGGCATTGGAGCCGATAAAATATTCGCGTATGCCCGTCGTGCCATGAGTACCCATAATGATGAGGTCGATCCCTTTCTTTTTGGAGAAATCAGCAATCATGCGCGAAGGAGATCCGAATTCAACATCCAGCTTAACCGTTACTCCGTTTGCCTTGAATCTGGTTAATAGTTTGTTAAATTCTCCAATAGTTTTTTGCTTTAGCTCAGTCATAAAACCTTTTTCGAAAGTCATTACCGGCATGATGATAGGATCGTGAATGGCAGGCAGTTCAATCACATTTAATAAATGAACCACGGCTTTTGATTTGCATGCAATATCCAGCGCAAAACGGAAAGCGTTTATCGCGGGTTTTGAGAAATCACAGGGCACTAGTATTTTTTTCATGGCTTCCATTTTTATGTGTGTTCACCTTCAGTCCGGTATGCTCAAACCTATAGAATTAGTTTAACTTAGCTCTACTTTGTCACAACAATTCTACTGAAAATCAATGAGATAGAAAAGCT
>JBBDXJ010000054.1:0-1206 GCA_040902445.1 Cyclobacteriaceae bacterium
CGTTGAGAGAGGCAGCAAGATTGACCGAGGTCGTGGTCTTGCCCACTCCTCCTTTTTGGTTTGCTACTGCGAGAACCTTGCTCACTTCGACTGCTCCAGTCTTGTGTTCTTGTCTGGTTACCGGGCTTGCTTTTGCTTCGTTGAATCCGTCGGTTCTCGGGATTCGCCCCGGTCGGGCTTTATTTCCAGTATATGTCTTGTAGTGTCGATTCCAGGAACCCTGATCTTCGACATGTGTACCAGAGTGAATCCTGCGGGTATCTTGTTGATCTCAGGTCCCGGATCCGCACCCTTCATTGCCAGCAGGAAACACTTTTTGGATAACAAGGGGCCGGTTAATTTTACCGCCTCGGCCAGACTGGAAAAAGCCCGGCACGTCACAATATCAATTTGTCGTTGGGTTTGATAGTGCTCAATCCGATTATTTTCCACTTCAACATTTTTGAGTCCCAATTCCAATTTCGCCTGAAAAAGAAACCGGGTTTTTTTCCCGTTGCTGTCGAGCAATACAAACTGTTTATGGGGAAATGCTATTGCCAGTGGAATGCCTGGCAATCCTGCGCCCGAGCCAACATCCAGAATGGTTTCTCCGTGTAAAAATGGTGCCAGTGAAAGACTGTCCAACAGGTGTCGGGCTATTATCTCTGCGGGATTATCGATCGCGGTAAGATTGAAAGCCTTATTCCATTTTAACAGCAGCTCAAGATACTGAAGCAATTTGCTTTGCTGCTGCGGGGAAACATCCAGCCCCAGTTCGTGTATTCCCGATTCAAGTTGTGCTGTCAGATCAGACAATTTTATCCTGCACCTGGTCAGCCGGCTTTCTGTTTCACAGCCTGATGTTTTTTCAGGTATACCAATAACAACGAAATTGCTGCGGGTGTCATGCCGGGGATTCGTGCCGCCCTGCCGATATTTTCCGGTCTTTGCGACAGCAACTTTTGTTTCAGCTCGTTTGACAACCCCGAGATCGGTTTGTAGTCGAAACCCTCAGGAATTACCGTATTTTCCTGGCGCTTTTGCTTTTCGATTTCCTCCTGTTGTCGATTTATATAACCTTGGTATTTGATCTGAATCTCAACTTGCTGACCTACGTTTTCATCCACATCAATGGCGTTTCCGGTTGTGGCCAGCGCCTCTGCAAGGGATTGAAATGTCACGCGCGGGCGCGCAAGCAAATCCGCCAGGCTGTATTCCCTCGCCATT
>JBBDXJ010000055.1:0-7723 GCA_040902445.1 Cyclobacteriaceae bacterium
CGGAAAACCTTTACAGCAGCCACTTTTGAGGGATTGTCGTATTTCGGAATAAGTTACAAAGTGTGGCTGATAACCTTTCAGGTGGTTGGATACGGGCTCGCGAAATTTGCGGGCATAAAGATCATCTCGGAACTTAAAGCCAACGCCAGGGCAATGGGCATTCTTCTCATGGTGACCATTGCCGGATTATCCTGGTTTTTTTTCGCGATCGTTCCGCCACCATACAACCTGATCTTCCTGTTTACGAACGGTTTCCCGCTGGGAATGGTGTGGGGAATGGTTTTTGGTTACATGGAAGGCCGGCGGATGACGGAAGTGCTCGGGGCCTCGCTCTCCGTGAGTTTTATCTTCTCAGGAGGTTTGTGCAGAACAGTGGGTGGATTTTTGATGCGCGATTGGGGAGTATCTGAAATGTGGATGCCGTTTACCGCAGCCTGCGTTTTCACCATTCCCCTCCTTCTTTTTTTATGGCTCGTCGATAAAATACCTCCGCCCTCTGATATCGATGTAGCGCTGCGCACAAAACGACAACCGATGGATCACCACGACCGTAAAAAATTCCTGAACACTTTTTTACCGGGTATCGTCCTGTTTGTCCTGGTGTATATGTTACTGACCGCTTTCCGCGATTTCCGTGAGAATTTTTCTTCCGACGTCTGGAAAACACTCGGCTATGGAGATTCTCCTTCAATTTTTACCAAAACAGAAACACCTGTTTCCCTGGCAGTGCTCGTCATAATGGCAAGTATAATGCTGATCAAAAACAACAAACATGCCCTGATGATAAACCATATTATCATTATGGCAGGAATGATGCTCATTGGAATAAGCACACTTTTGTTTGAAAGCAAAACCATTGATGCGCCCCTGTGGATGATCCTCATCGGCACCGGTTTATATATGGGATATGTTCCATTCAACAGCATCTTCTTCGACCGTTTGATCGCGGCTTTTAAATACGTCGGCACCGTAGGTTTCATCATGTACGTCGCGGACGCGTTCGGCTATATCGGCAGCGTAGCTGTTCTTTTTTATTCGCAGTTTTCAGCATCGGAAATGAGCTACATTGAATTGTTTATTTCGGGAGGTTATTGTATGTCGGTCATCGGGTCGCTTTTGATTATGGCTTCAATGTGGTATTTTCATCTCAAGCACCGGAAGTGGGCCACTCCCCTGAAACCGTCATCCTGAGACGAGCATCGGTTTTTTTTTCCGATACCTATTGGAAATGACAGCTTGACTGCTCTTTCAATTTACGATAAAGGATGATTCGAAGCCACCATCTCTTCAGAGATGGAAGAAAAGTCCGTCTCCTTCAGGAGAGAGGGATTTAGGGTGAGGTAGAACAGGTGATGAACGTGAAAGTACGCACGAGAGTGATAAGCATGTTAAATCCGACTCGTTCGTTTTACACTTCAGTAATGGAACTTAGGGACGAGGTAAAGCGAAAGAGAGGTATAAGGCATACATTATTAAACCAACCGTTATGAAAATATTATTGCTCTTAATGTTATTGATACAACCTCTGGTATATGCGCAGCAGAGACCTTTGCGGGTCGGAATTGCCGGAATGACCCATGGACATGTACACATGATCCTGCGGGCTGCAAGCCAGGGTACTGTTGAAGTTGTCGGTATTGCGGAGCCCAACCGGGAACTGGCCGAACGCCTGATGAATCAATATAAGATCCCCCTCAACCTTTTATATCCGAATCTCGACCAAATGCTCGAGCGCACGAAACCCGAAGCCGTAACAGCCTTCGGCTCTATTTACGATCACCTCCGGGTAGTAAAAGTGTGCGCGCCAAGAAAAATTCACGTCATGGTCGAAAAACCCCTGGCGGTGAGCCTGGATCATGCAAAGCAAATGGAGACCCTGGCAAAGGATAATAATATCCATCTGCTCACGAACTATGAAACCACATGGTACGGCAGCAATCATCACGCATACAAAATGATCCACGGCGATAAACAGTTCGGAGATATAGTAAAAATGGTCGTGCACGATGGCCACCAGGGACCAAAAGAAATCGGCGTGAACAAAGAATTCCTCGAATGGCTAACCGATCCCGTTTTGAATGGTGGAGGAGCACTCATGGATTTTGGATGTTACGGCGCAGACCTCATTACCTGGCTGATGAAAGGCGAACGTCCGATTTCTGTATCGGCCATCACACAGCAGATCAAACCCCACATCTACCCTAAAGTGGATGATGAAGCCACGATACTTGTAGCTTATCCTAAAGCACAGGCTATTATTCAGGCTTCATGGAACTGGCCTTACAGCCGGAAGGACATGGAGGTCTATGGACAAACAGGGTATGTGATGGCTGATAAAAATGGTATCCGGTACATGACCGATCAAAAGAAGGGTGAACAGCAGGAGAAAATAGAATTGCGTTCAAAACCCTACGATGACCCGTTCAATTTTTTTGCCGCCGTCATCAGGGGAAACATTTCTGTTAGTGACCAGGATCTTTCCTCCTTGCCTGTAAACATGGTGGCCATGGAAATTCTGGATGCTGCCAAACAGTCGGCGAAAACCGGTAAGGTTATTTATCTCAACAAATAACTAATACAAGTTAACCTCGTTGATGGTAAGCGGAACTAAAATGTCACTGAATTCATGTTTTTCACCGGACAGCCGTAAATTTAGAATTACGAATAGAATACCGGATATCCGTAAGGGTAAGGTATAATTCGTACTTCGTTATTCGTAATTCGTTATTCGTAATTCGTAATTCGTAATTCGTAATTTTAACTGCAAATCATAGCATAAAAAATACGCCAGAATTCGCTTAACATAACACTAATACAGTTCCGCCGGTTTTTTTAAATTTTGCAGGCACTGATCTACAAGCGCGACAGCCTTCGCGCGCAAGGGCGGATAACCCGCTTCCATCACCTGCAGCATCTTCTTCGTTTCCCGAACGAATACTTTGGCGAAATCTGAATCCTGTTTTACAATATCCGTAACGTTATCAATGATATCGGCATATTTTATCGACTGCGCATCGGGGCCCACTGCGGAAAGTCGCTGGGCTTCCTTTTCCTTCCTTGTTCTGCGGTTCAATCGGGGATAATTGTTCTTGACAAAAATATCAGTAAGCTCTACGACCAGTTGAATTGTCTTTTCAGCCTGTTTGCTATCCATCACCTGAAGCAGGGCTTCTTCCATTTCTTGAGGAGTAACGCGTGTATCTTCCAGAACATCGTGAAGCAAAGCAGCAGAAAGGATGCTGACCTCATCATTAAATTCACGAACCAATTCCATTACCCGCACGGGATGCCCGATGTATCGCTCCCCGGTATATTTCCGAACCTGTTCACCATGCGCCCTGTCTGCAAACGTTTTTACGTATTCTAAAATTTGAGTTTTTGACATATCCATGACTTACTGATAACAAAATTTATGCGTCAATCCCGACAGGGTATCAACGCCTGCAAAAATTGTAGAATCCTCAAGGATCGGGTAAAAGTTGCCCTCATATATCCGACCAAGTATTATGTAAATGCGTTTCGGTTGACAAAAGTGAGCTCTTAATCGCCTGGACCACGCAAAAAATTGTCTCTCTTATTGGCGTCTTTACCGGCATTATAGGGATAAACACCACTGCTTTAAAACTAATTCAGGTTTATTTTAAGAATCTGGAGGTACCGTTCGTTTTCCGCTTCCACATGCCGGTTATAAACCAGCATATTTCCGGCGTGATTCCACAGAACAGCCACTACCGGGGCATCTGCGTCAGGTGATTTAGGGGTAATACGGGAGGCTTCCCCTGTTTTCATATCAGTAAGCCAAATACTGTTGTCGGCAATAAGCGCAAGCATTTTTCCATCAGGGCTAATGTTGAACTGTGCCTGAAAAGTTTTCTGCTGTTTCACCCCGGAGGTTTACTTCGTGAGGCGCCATCACACCAATGGTCCTCAGATCATTTACCGCACCATTCGTCTCCATTTCCAGCTGCTCCATCAATACATCATTGCTTCGGCATTGCCCGTAGTCCGGCTGATGATACCCCGGAGGAACTGGAAGGAAAGAGTAGAGTTTGAAAATCAGGATTGAGAAACCTTTAACCGGAATACATCCCGCCAGTTTTTGACGGTGGCATTATTTACCAGTGGCTTTGCCCATATTCCCACACTGAGGACATACCCCAGAGTAATAAATAACGTCAGCATCGCATACTGCAAGCCAAACCATTCACCAAGCCCTCCGATGATCAATGGCACCACTGCGCCACCCGCGATGCCAGTACATAGGATCCCGGAGAAGGTTCCATGATACCGCGGAACTGAATTAAGGCCAAGAGAAACTACGATGGACCACATAACCGATAAAAAGAATCCCGTCAACGGGAAACAGACCAACGCCACATTCACGGAGCCAAAGAGAGCCAGGGCAAGGGTCATCATTGTGCAGACCGCCGCCCCGATCAAAACCGCGCGGCCGTCAAACAGCTTCAATACAAAAAGTCCTAGAAAACATCCGATAGTCATCAATCCCCAGAAATAGGAAAGGATATTGGCCCCTGTAGTTGCGGGGTCCACACCGTGATTCATCTGCAGGAATTTGGATGTCCAGTTGGCGATTCCCTGTTCTGTCCCGACGTACGCGAATATTCCGAGAAAAAAAAGCCAAACGTACTTGTTTGCCAGCAGGGAACGGAAACCTGTTCCGGTATCCATCCGCTCATCTTCCTTCAGTTCAACTTTCGGAAACTTTACAAGCATCACCGTCACCACCATCAACAATGAGGTAAGGGCAAATACCCAATACAAGGAGATCCATTTTATGTCAGGTGAAACCAGCTTGTTAAACAGCAAAATGAGTGGCTGGGTATTCTCCGTATGAATATTGTTCACGAGATATTTGTAAAGCAATGGACTTAGAAACGAAGCGGATCCAAAAAAAAGCTGGGCGAGTACAGAGTTAAATGCAAAATGTTCTTCACCACCTGCCTGGCGCAGCAGGGGATTGATCACCACCTGAAGCATAGCCATGCCGATGCCAATGGTAAAAAGTGAAATCAATGCCACTTCAAAGGCAGGGAAGATCGCAAAAAGTAATGCAGCTGCAAAAGCGAGCACGAACCCCGCCAGCGTGACCATTTTTTCGGAATACTTTTCAATCAGTATTCCGGAAGGTATCGACATGACCCCATAGGCTACAAAAAACGAGAAAGGCAGGAATCCGGCAAGTCCAATGCTGAGATCAAAACTATCAATAATGTCAGGAATAAGCGGACCAAGGATATTGGTTAAGAAGGAAATGACAAAGAAGATCAAAAATATAAGAAGAACAATTAAGTTGTTTCGTTTCATTGGTTCAGGATTTTCGCCGGTCAGTAAAATATTGCCTGTAAAGGCATCACATTATAATTATCCAGACGTAGATACGCAATTTTTTGTTAAGGTTAAATGAATTTTATACAACACCCATCCGCTTTTAACGCTTTCATTATCTCAATAAACGAAGAACTTCTTGCTGGTTGTTGGTTTTTGGGCTGTTGTCTATTGGAAGTTGGCAATATCAGACATGACCACGAATTACTGATCACTCCTCCGGGCAAAATTCATTAGGTAAATAAATTGCAGTTGGTTCCCTAAATGCCCAAGTTCTTATTTTTTAGAAAAGGAACCCTGACTGTTTAATCAAAGCCATCCCTGATCAGAATTTCTGCTTTGCGTGCCTGATAGTGAATCGCACAGATTTTGTTCGTGCGTTGCACGCGGTCCTTTGAAATTTCCGTTACTACCATAAGGTCGTCCCGATGGGACTTGGAATGATTAAGGCTTGCAAACTTTGAAAATCCCGTAGGGATGGCCTTATGGTAGAAAAAAATAGCCGGGTTTGAAGCGTGTCGCCTACACCCGATCTTGAAATGCAACATTGTATCCGACACGCCACCCTACGCTTTTGCTACTGAGCGCAGGAAAAGACTTCAACTTGAAGCTATGGCATGCAAACATCAAACCTATTTCTTGACAGGGTTGATCAGATTTACAGTCTCCGCAGGTCTCACGTCTCGTGGATGCTCCGGCTTCGAGGACTCCCATTACCAAACAATAGTGTACACTTCAACCGCGGAGTCCCTGAGACAGGAGACTCCACGGAGACGAACGAGGGGGGTATCACCCCTGCCCCCTGACCACTCACAATTTACTGATCACTCATTCCGTCTATGGTTCTTAAAATGTTTGGGCGACGAGCCCATAACCTGCTTAAAAACTTTTGAAAAATGGTACTGATCAAAAAAACCGAGGCTATACGCGATGGACTTTATCGTCTGATCCCTGTTCTGTAACATCTGACAGGCACGCTGGACTTTCATCGATGTATATAG
The DNA here is from genome assembly GCA_040902445.1 of Cyclobacteriaceae bacterium. Lineage (GTDB taxonomy): Bacteria > Bacteroidota > Bacteroidia > Cytophagales > Cyclobacteriaceae > Chryseosolibacter. The sequence continues at coordinate 6,348 of JBBDXJ010000055.1, forward strand.
ATTGAGAGGAGACTGCATCGTTTTCTTTTTAAAAAGCGAACAATAGTGGGAGACAGACAGACCCGCAGCTTTTGCCAGGTCGTGGAGAGTGAGACTTCCGTGAATATTTTCACGCATAAATTCGATACTCTGTATTACACCGTCTTTTTTAGCGTGTTTCTTCGCAGATAACACGGTAAGCCGGAATGAACAGAGAAAACTGTAAAAGCGGCTGTTGGCATACACGAGGTTCTCCATGTTTTCCAATAACTCCAGGTGGTGGAGGATGTCATTGAACTGCGCGATCCTTCCCACCAGGGGTTTTGCTTTGCGGGGGGAAAAATTATTTTTACCCATGAGATGTAACACGATGTTCGGCGCCTGGGTCCCCGAAAAATAGGCCCAGTAAATACTCCACGGGTTTTCTTTTGATGATCCCAAACGTATGGCAATTTCATGGGAGAGAACAAAAAAATCATTCTCCGCAACATTAAACGTTTGGTCGCCGACAGAATACCACCCTTCGCCTTTTGCAACGTAGATCAAAAGGTAATGATTACCCACCGAGTGTTTTTTAAAAGGTCTGAACGCCGTGTCCCCTTCAAAACCAATCTCCGTAAGAAATAAATTCTTACATAATGGATGCTGGCTCATCCTTTTCTGGACGCTTTGCGGAATGACACAATAGCGATGAAGCGCTGGTGTTTCGGGGGCAATCATCGTCAAAATGAATCTTTAACTGCTGCAAAGTAGGGAAAAGGCATAAGATTGCATCATAATTTTATACATCTTTTTAGTAAAGGATTACATTGCTTTGCCCCCCAGCGTTTTCCAACTTTGATGTGTAGAAAAAGATCATTCAAACCTTTACATTCTATGTCGCGATACAACGTTCAGATCCTGCCGGCGGTATTTACTCCAATGTCTGATGATGGCTCAATCCATTATTCACGGGTAAGTGCATTATATCAACACTGTATAGCATCGGGCTTCAGGGGAATATTCCTCAATGGAACGACGGGAGAATGTATGTCCCTGGACGCCGGCGAAAGGACAAAACTCGTCGAAGCATGGATGGAATGCCGGAGAAAGCAGAAGGATCCTGATTTCAAAATCTTTGTTCACATTGGCAGCGCCAATCTATATGAGGCGGCACAAATGGCCGAACACGCGCAGGCGCAGGGCGCGAACGGCATTGCCATGGTGCCTACTTTCTATTTTCGCCCAGGAACTCTCGCCGATCTTATCGAACAATGTAAATATGTTGCCGCGGCAGCACCTGAAGTCCCCTTTTACTACTACAATATTCCGACGCTTACGGGGGTAAACTTCCCTTTGATATCATTTATTGAATCCGCGATCAGAGAGATCCCGACATTTTCAGGATTGAAAAATAG
>JBBDXJ010000056.1:0-45782 GCA_040902445.1 Cyclobacteriaceae bacterium
CTTGTAAATGACTTGGTACGCCTTATTTTCTATCCATGCTGGCGCGTCTAGATTATGTTTTGCGTATAATGCTAGTCCGGCCATCAGATTCTTCTTTGCTTTAGCGACTGTCGCACCTGCACCATACACGCCTTCAATGTTTTCAAACCATGCTCCAAAATCATCTGGGCCTTTTGATAAAATCGCTTTCAGTGTTTTCATTTGTTAATTTGGATTCTTATAATGTTAGAATTCAAAGTATGATGCTATCGCAACCCATGATTTGATAATCATTTATGATGCTTAAAAAAATAACCGATTGCGAGCAAAGTGTCGGAAAATAGCTCATCACCTTTCCTTTTCTATGAAAATTAGTTAATTCCTCCGACTGTACAGTTCCGGAAATTCAGGCATCTCATCCCAGGTTCGGCCTTCAAGTACCCTGCCGGTTTTCTTCTTACTTGTTCCGCCCCATTGCTTAAAAAAGAAGGCTACATCCGCTTTTTCGCATTGATCTTGTATATCAAGCACCCAATCGGTACTCATTGGCCTGGGCTTCCTTCCGCTCTCGCCTCCGACAATAACCCAATCTATTTTTTTAAGGTTAAGCTTTGGAAGAGGTCCTATTAATGGCTCAAGGGACAAGAATTTGATCTTCGCTTTGGTCTTTCGCAGAAACTGGATCCTATCGACCACCCTGCTGTCTTCTACACTCACGCCCATCCAAATATTATGGGTCCATTTCAATAACCCAGCCTTGTCATATTCAAAAAGTAAATCTGCTCTCTTAGTCAATACCTGAAAAACATGTTGCGGGTTTTCATTCATCACTTTAAAAACTTTTTGAATGAATTCAACAGGGACTTTTTTATGGAAAAGGTCGCTCATCGAATTGACAAACACAATTTTTGAATTTTTCCAGGTATATGGAGTGCCCAGTTCCTCCTCGTGTGCGGTGATCTTGAAATTATTTTTATATTTTTCTACACCCATTGCCTTAAGCCTGCGCGACATCACCTCTGCATAGCAGAATTTGCAACCAGCTGAAATTTTATCGCACCCGGTGGTGGGATTCCAGGTCATTTCTGTCCATTCTATTTTTGATTGTGCCATTACTTAACTGTTATGATATCCTTAGCAATTTTTAAAGCAGTCGCATTATTTGAAGCAAATACTAGATGAAATAATGGCCTGCCTTTCGTATTGTCCAACCTTAAAGGCTGCTCGGTAACATGTTTCCATACTGTCTTTAATTGTCGAATATATAGATTCGTAATATGCTGAATTGGTTTGACAACCTTTGTCACAACCTCATCCTGTTCGCCAAACAGATTAAGCTTCTTTTCAGTCTTGTAGAACTCGCTCTTTATTTCTGTATCAGTTAACCCAAAAAAAGCCTGAAGTTTTTCCAGGTGCTCAAGCGGTCCATTACGGTATAGAAGTCGATTAATAATCACCCCTGTCGGGAGCAAAATCCAAACATCGGATCTTGTCCCTTTTAATGCAGCAATACTAGCCCAGTTAATCTGCATCCCAAACGGGTCTAATAAGACTAATGCCGCATATTTGGGGTTTTGTAGGGCAGTGGCCAGCTCCCGTAGCCATTTGTTACAATCACCAAGTTTAAAATTTAGACTTGTCTTTTTTGAATTGGGAAGGGCTTCTAACTTGGCCTGTAGCTTGTTGAGAGACTGTTGGCTCGCCTCCACGAAATAATAGTAGTCGAACAATAGGCCGTCGGCATGGGTCAATACTCTTTCCGCAGCGCCCTTATAAACACCCTCTTCTTCTTCCGTTAGGCTAAGCTGCTTATATAAGGCTTCTGATTCAGGGGTTGGATTCCTTCTTTCTCCGCTGCCTGCAAACCCGTCGAAGTAAATAGTTTTCCATTGGGTTTGCCTCTTCAAAATCGCGAGGTAGGACCAGACATATTTCGAAAACGCTTCAAGTTTCTTTTCGGTCCAGGGTCCTCCCCAGTCACCTTCTTTTTTTGCCATGTGGAGTAGGGTCTATTACAATGAAGCCCGTCTGCATAGCATTTTCCCGTGCTACGTAGATGGGCTCTGATCGAATATAATTAAAATTCTTTCAAGCGACAATATTTGGATACTTCCCTTTCAACGCCTTCATATCCTCACTCACCTTCTTATCAACAATCTTTGCGTAATGCTGAGTCGTCTTTAGGCTTTTATGACCTAACATCTTGCTTACCGTTTCAATTGGAACACCATTAGTCAAGGTCACTGTCGTGGCGAAGGTGTGCCTGGCGCAGTGGAAGGTCAACTCTTTGGTGATGCCGCAGAGGTCGGCTAGTTCTTTAAGGTAGCTATTCGTCCTCTGGTTGCTCATCACAGGTAGTAGCTTTCCTGATCGCGAGGTCACCGGATGGTCAGCGTACTTGTTGACGATGGAGTCTGAAATTGGTAGCAAGGGAATCTTTGATGGTGTGTTGGTCTTGGCCCGTTGGTGAAGATCCATCGGTCACCATCGACACCGATGACAACGTTCGCTTTGGTCAGCTTCGCTACATCACAGTAAGCAAGACCGGTGTAGCAACTGAATAGAAAAATGTCACGCACTTGTTCCAGACGTTTGATGGCAATTTGCTTTTCAGCGATTAGCAACAGTTCTTGTTCATTCAAGAATGTTTTATGCGTTTCGTTCATTGACATCTTGAAACCGGTGAAAGGACTCCGCTCAATCCACTTCTTCGCGATGCATTGGTTCATAATTTTCTTGATCTTCTTCAGGTAATCCATAGCTGTGTTGTGACAACAATGCTTTACTGATTTGAGATAAATCTCAAGATTCTTAATGAACTGGTAATCGATCTGATTTAGTTCGATATCATTTAGCACATATTGGTACTGCAGGAATTCAGCAACATACGCTTTGATTGTTTTATATTTCTGAAGCGTGCGGTAGGATAGCCCTTTGCCAATGAGTTGTTCAAATTCTTTGTTGTGTTGTTCGTAGACTTCCAGGAACATGCGCGGCTTCTCAACATCAAAACCGAGGTAACGCGCTTTTATCTTTTCACCGTCAAAGACAACTCCTGTTGAAATGAAGGTTTGGAAGATGTCATGGATCTTTAACTGAACGGCATCGAGGTATGCGTTGAATGACTTGGCTTCTTCTGTTTTTCCGTTCAGTCGGCCTCTATAGGAATTCCATCGTTCAGGATCGCATTCGCGTTGTAGGGAAAGCTCGGTTCGAACTCCATCGACAGTGATTCTTAAAAATACTAAGGTTGTAGCCCTACTTTTTTGCTTAACCCTTCTGATAATGAAATTTTGGTTGAATGTCTTCTTCATCGCTCACCTCCACTGGTTTAAGTTACGGTGAATGATTACTCCCAATCAAGATGTCCATTTAATGGACAGGTTTGATTCTCATCGAGTTAGGCGATTTCCGGTGAATGATTTTTAAAAATATTTTCGTTCACCTAATCGCTCACCAATGAATTGACTTTTGATGAAAATTTTGGGTAGGCTCTAAAAACAAAAACCGCCCATCCATACGAATTAAGCGGTTTTGATTTCATTTGTCTCTGTAGTCGTAGCCCCGGCAGGAATCGAACCTGCATCTTCAGAATCGGAATCTGAAATTCTATCCATTGAAATACGGAGCCGAAAACGGTTGCCGGTGGCCAGGTACCGGTTGCAGGGTTGTTCAGTCGCAGAATGCGTGCTGAATTAACGCTGGCGGCTGGCAAGCCATTAACCGACGCAAAAATAACGGAAAGTTGGCAGGGAAAAAATTAATTAGTTATTGGTTGTTGGCCCTTGGTTGTTGGTAAATCCCCACCTCCTGACCTGCCACGGCTGCGCATCAAAGGCTGTGGCCCGAGGACTAAAAAAGAGCTAACCTGGCATCCGGGAACCGGCACCCGGCAGCTATTTTCACTTCCCCTTCGGTACGTGTGTCTCCATAAACCGCTTCTTCGTCACGTCCCAGTTGTTCATCGCCTTCTCGCGACTGGTGTTCATCACGGTAAGCAGTTTGTTGGATGTCTCCATGGCGGCATTTATTTCGGCGACGGCTTTGTTGTAAACCTCGACGTCTGCCTTAGTCCTTTTGCCCGCCGGCTTGGCGTCGAATGCCTTCTTTATCTTTTCAAATTCATCGTTCTTTAAAAGGAAATCATTCAACCCGGGAATCTGTTTCTCCGCTTCGACCTTGTGAAATTCCAATACCTTGCGACACGCACTGGCGAGGGAACCATCGCCCCGGTACGCTTTTATAGTGTCCATTTTATGGAGACCTTCTTCCGCAAATTTGATCAGGGTGTTGCGGTTCTGTTCAATACCATTGATATCCTTCCGGTTGAAAGCATCCATCACGTAAGCCTCCTGCTTGAAACTCTTGAAGAAGATGAGAAAGATCTGGTAATAGTAACCATTCACCGACCCGACCTGCCTCAATTTTTTTCCCAGCTTCGAATCTCCGCCTTTTATCAGCCGAATATTATTTTTTGACGCAAATGCATTATACACAGGCTCAATTTTATCCTGCGCGTTGCCCAAAACTTCGCTTGCCTTCTGCTGCGCCATCAGGTACGCCTCCATATGATCATACGACTGCTCTGCGATCTCTTCCATGTTCACAATCTTGTCATAGTCTTCATTAAAAACTTTTAACAGGATATCCCAATAAATTTTGTAGGTCTCTCGAAGGGAGGCGTCACCCTTATATGGCCGAAGGCGGTTTACTTCATTAAGGGATGTGCGTATCTGGCCAATGAGTTCCTGCCTTCTTTTCTCCAGTTTCCTGGCGCGGTTACCGTGTGCCACCTCTGCCATATAAGAAAGATATTTTTGGGACAACTCGTTTTCACGGGTCGTAAAGAATTCCATATGCTGAACAGAACTTTCACCGCCCTGTGAATGGGAAGAGTAACCCGTGAAAAAAAGTATAAGAAATGTAAAGCTCCGAATCATTACTTAAGTTTTTTGGTTGTGTTAATATGATCGCGCAGGATCTGATAGGTCTCCTGAAGGTAGATGTCAGAGGTTAGCATTTTCCGCCACCGTTCATTGAGGTCCCGCGCATACTCGTCAACGGTCAGTCTCTGTTCCTTTGCGCCGCCATTGCTGACCTCATAGATCTTTTCCGGACTTTCATCACTGAGATCCATAACCGATTCCCGCGACTTTTCCATCATAGCCTCCCTGAAAAATTCCTCCCACACAAGATGTTGCGGTTCCGAATCTTTTCGCATCTCTTCCTCAAGCCACGTTAAAGTTTTTTGCAGTTCCTGGAAAGTGGAGTTTTTAGCAATGCGTTCCCTGCTGCGCAGCTGAAGTTCTTTCCGATCGATAGGTTTCAGCGGCTTGTAATAGGTGTTTTTAGCAATCGAATCCTTGGGAAGCGCAAACGGGTACTGGTCTTCATGCGTATTCAAAGTCATAAAAATATCCGGAAGCACAACATCGGGTGTCACTCCGCTTCCCTGCGCCGACTTACCCGTAACGCGATAAAGCTTTTGCGTCGTTACTTTAACATAGCCTGCCGTCTTTTCGGCGTCCTTTGCTGATGCCCCCGCTGCGAGACCTTCGATCGGGAAAACATTCTGTCCGGTAGCCTTGCCGTGAGTCTGGCCGCCTACAATTAGTCCGCGGTTGTAATCCTGGATAGACGCCGCGAGCACTTCAGAAGCCGAGGCCGAATTTCCGTTTACCATGATCACCAGCGGACCATCATATACGGTCCCCCTGTTGATATCTTTTAAGGTGACTGCTTTCTGATCCCGGGTCGTTACAATTGCCAGCGGACCTTCATCGATAAAAATTCCCGCCATCGCCCTGGCCTCATACAAAGATCCGCCTCCATTAAACCTGAGGTCAAGGATCAACCCTTCAATTCCTTCTGATTTTAGTTTGATAATTTCCCTGGCCACGTCATTGGCGCAACGGCCACCTTCATTTTCATCCCCCCACCGGGTATAGAAGTCGGGCAAATAGATATATCCAGTTTTAATATCTCCATGAAGAACAAAGGATTGTACTACGTTTTGTTCGTTCACCATTTTTTCTTTCCGAAGCGTAATATTCTTTTCATTTCCATCGACACCTCGGATGGTCATTTCAATGATCCCGGAATCGTTGCCGTCCATGATATCGCTGACATCTTCGATATTCATACCCGCCAGATTCACAGGCTCCTCCCCGGGGAATTTCATGGAAAGCAATACATCCGACACATGAAGGGCTCCGGACTTCCACGCGGCGCCGCCGGGAGCCAGGGCACTGATCACGATATTGCCTTTGCCATCCTCATCCAGTGTAAAACCGAAATAGTAATCTTCTGTACTCAATGACCCTACAAAATCTTTAAAGTCGTGCGTGGAGAAAAATGTTGAATGAGGATCAAAAACTCCTGCCATTGCTTCCATAAAAGCAGTGGCCATCGCATTTTCCAAAATATTCCCATCTTTTAACATTCGATTGATGGGAGAAATGCTGGCGCGATGGACGTGCGCGATTGCATCGGAGATATTCCGTTTAAAAAAGTCTGCTTTGAGCACCGAGTCCCGCTCCATGAGGTCAGCGAGCCTGTCGAGGATCTGATATTTCAACCATTGGCGATGCCTTTCCGCCAGAACCTGCTCGTTTAAAGCCCATTGCGAATCCGCATCGTACGTCTCTTTTTTCTCCCAGTCAATGGGAGATTCCAAAATGTTTTTGATCAATTTTTCAGTGCGTTGTAACCCGCTCTTATAACGTTCATTCAGCCGATCAAGGAAACCGGTACTCTTCCCGTTAATTTCATCGTCAAGTAAATTTCTGAAAGGTTCCAGCGAGGTTATATCCGCCTGACTAAAATAAACCATATCCGGGTCGAGATCTTCCAGGAGCTTATTGAATAGATCGTTTGAAAAAGCGTCATTAATGGTTTTAGGCGCAACGTGGTGTTGCGCCAGAGAATTTCTTAACCAGGTAATCTCCTGTCGAACATTTCTGGGTTTTTGCTGGCCAGGGCAGGAAACGTAGATACATGACATCAGCACAACCAAATAAAAAAATTGTGAAATTAATCGTCTCATTTAAGTAAATTCGGAATACTAAGATAAAAATTTCATCGGATGATAAACCCTCTTCACCAGGAGATCCTCAAACTTATTCAGAAAAATTCTGGAAAACCCACGCAGCACACATTTTTAGATTCCTATTTGGGAAATGATCACAAGCGTTATCCCATTTCAGCGCCTGCCCTAAGGGCTATCGCAAAGGAATGGATGAAGGCACACAGGGATCTGACTCCGGATGAATTCGCAGCTATGCTGACGAGTCTCATTGAGGGGGTGTCATCAACCGAAAAGGTTATGGCGGGAATTCTCATGGGATATTCATCAAAAGGTCAAAGAGCATTCGACCCAAAGGTTTTTGACCAGTGGCTCGATCACCTGGTGGGCTGGGCGGAAGTGGACGCCGTTTGCACCGGTGACTTTACCATTACACAATTGCCCGCAGACTGGACAAAGTGGAAAAAACTATTGATCAAACTTTCAAAAGATCCCAACACCAACAAACGCCGCGCGTCGCTTGTTTTGTTCTGCTCCCCTTTAAGCAGGATCAAGGATGACCGGATGGCGGAGGTGGCATTCGAAATAACAGACAAGTTAAGATCCGAAAAAGAAGTCCTTATCACGAAAGCCATTTCGTGGTTGCTGAGAAGTATGATCAAACACTATCGCGAAAGTGTCTCTGCTTACCTGAAAGAAAATGCAGAACAAATTCCAAAAATAGCTGTGCGCGAAACGATGGTCAAACTGAAAACCGGAAAAAAGACGAAGTCATTTCTTAAAAAATAACTAAAATTTCATCGTGACTTTTGCGCCCATTCCGTAAGGACTTAAATAAAATACGGGCTTGTACGCCACCGGATTGCCATTGTAAATACTCACAGCGCGCTCAGCATGTTTTTTAAAAGACACAGAAAGGGGGATGGAACACAGAATGATGGCAGCGCCGCCCGCGGCAAGTCCCCACTGCGGATCACCTCCGCCAATAGCAGTACCCAACGGCCATCCTACCATAAATCCGCCGATGAATCCTAAAACGCCTGCCGCATCGTAATTTGATTTCGCTTTCTTAAATATCGGATATGCTTCTTCATTAGATCTCATTAATTGTAAAACATCTTTTGGTTTCAAAACCCTTCCGTTTGAAACGAACTTGGTTCCAAAAAATGTCTTCTGCATCTGGATATCTTCCTGCGCGTGACAGGAAAATACGATGCCGAGGAAAATAAAAATCAGCAGGGGTCTCATAAGTTGTAAGTTCAAAGTTTAAAGTTTAAAGTTTAAAGTTTAAAGTTTAAAGTTTAAAGTTTAAAGTTCAAAGTTCAAAGTTCAAAGTTCAAAGTATAGGGTATCCGGTTCTTCGCATTCTACCTTGTGTCTCAACCCTGACAATTACATCAAACACTGTATGCTGTTACTCCACGACACCGGATCAAGACACAAAATAAATGAAAAAGCGTAATATTGCCAGGGCCCTATAAAGTTTTATGAATTTTTATGATACCGAATGAAAGTAAAAAAGGTGTGGGAACACTGCTTCTGGCATTGATGGGAACAGTGGAACGGATAAGGAGAGATTTTGATAAAATTCCTGAGGATCGGAAAAATCTATTATCGGAACTCGCAGATTTTATCGGGGAAAAAGTCAGGGTCGGGCAACCTGTTAGTTTAAATTTTATCTGTACCCATAATTCAAGACGCAGCCACATGGCGCAACTCTGGGCGCAGGCAGCGGCATACCACTATGGAGTCCGGGGTGTTACATGCTACTCTGGCGGAACAGAGGCGACAGCTTTCAACCCCCGGGCCGTGGAAGCGATGCGAAACGTCGGGTTTCAAATAACAAAAACTTCCGATGGAGCAAATCCATCGTATGAAGTTATATATTCAAAGGAGGCTCCGGCGTTAAAAGTTTTTTCAAAAAGATATAACGATCCAGTCAACCCTGCGAAGGATTTTGCGGCGATCATGACCTGCTCGCACGCGGATCAAAATTGTCCACTGGTATTAGGCGCCTCAAAGCGAATTGCCATCACGTACGACGACCCGAAAGATTTTGATGACACACCGGTGGCTGAAACCAAATACAGGGAAAGAGCGGTTCAGATCGGAACGGAAATGCTTTATGTTTTTGCAAGGGTTAAATAAAAATCTTGGCAGTTTAAGTGTAGAAAAACTTTCTGAAAGTTTTAAAACTTTCAGAAAGTTGTATGAAAGTCAAGCCTAATTAACTACTTCACGAGCAAACGTCTCGAATTCCGGGTACCATTGGTCTTCATGTTTACCAAATACACACCAGGCACAAGGTGTTTATTAATATCCATCAGGTAAGCACTGCAGTTTCCACCACAGAGTATCCTGTCAGCAAAAACAACTTCACCCGTCATATTGATGATCTCCACCTGTGTTTCAACAGGTTCTTCAACCCGCTCATATCCGGCGATCGTCAACTCGGGATCACCGCTTTGCACGGGGTTGGGATAAATATTGATTTGTGAATACAAGTCTTTCTCCGTTGAGGCGTTGTTATCGGGATCCGAAGCCATTCTTGCGGAATTCATTTCGAATGGCGAGAGCCCGCTTCCCGGGATGGGACGCTCCATCGCGCCGTCTGGCAACTGCCAGCCTACTGCGACATGATCAGAACCAACGCCTTGCTTGTGCAATGCTTCAATGTAATATCTCCTGCCCGCGACTAACATGATCGTAGTAGTAGATAACTGACTTCTGTTCTTACCCCATTCTCTCGGACCTGAGGAACCGGTCAGGTAGGCTATCCTTACTTTATTTGCCGCATTATCATCCGTACTGAGCCACAACTCGCTATGATCGTTGCTGGCAATCCAGAAATTATAACCACCGGACACCGGAGGACAAATGTATCCCCGTATTCGCGTACCATAGTTTGATCCGATGTTACTGGGTCCCTCGAAGATGGTGAGCTCATTCGTACTGGTTGGAGAAGTATTGACTGGAATGTCAGACACACGCGCACCCGGTACATTTGCCCAATATTCGCGCGTGATCGTTCCCGATGCGGTGCATTCTCCATCGCCTTCATTCACGGTTATACTGACATAGGCGAAGTCAGTCGCCCCTTGCCCGTCTGTCGCTTTAGCTGAAAGATTATAGTTTCCCGGCGGAACATTTTCCCACGTGAAATTATAAGGAGGTGAAACAACTTCACCTAATTTATTAGCGCCTTCAAAGAATTCAACCTTTACCAGGTCTCCCTCGTGATCGCTCGCATCGGTTTCGATGGTGACCGTAGTCGGCTGGTTGAACGCCTGATTCTCCCACGGATAGGTGATGAGCACGTTTGGCGGTAAATTTTCTTCCTGATAAAAGGGCGACAATCTGTTTCCAGGAATCGGGCGTTCCAGGGCCCCGTCAGGTAATTGCCACCCTACGGCTATGTTATGCGAACCCGCTCCCTGTTTGTGCAGCGCTTCAATGTAATAACGCTTGCCTGCAGTCAGATTAATTGCCGCGGACTTCTGCGATGGGAATTTTGTCCACTGTCTTGGTGTGGTTGCGCCTGTGACGGAAGCGATCTTTACTTTATTCGATGGATTATCATCCGTGCTCAGCCACAGTTCGCTGTGGTCGTTGCTGGCGATCCAGAAAGTATAATTACCAGTGGTCGGGGGACAGATGTATCCTCTGATGCGTGCACCGAAGTTTGTACTGGAGTTTGTGGGTCCTTCGAAAATATTAAGCTGACTTGTGCTGTTAGGTTGCCGGGTTACCGGAATGGCGGACACATTGTTACCTGACACGTTATTCCATTGTTCGCGGAGAATGGTTCCGGAGGCGTTACAGTCTAAAGTGCCTGATTCCCGTTTGATCTCGAAATGAATTGTAGGCTGGTGTTCCAATGTGCCCTTTCCCCCGGGTTCTGAATAAATGTTAGCCGTCAAGCCAGCGTTAAAGTCGTCTGTACCAGTCCACGGCGCATAGTTTCCGTTCGCATCACCGGCAATCGAATAAGGGGCTTGATTTTCTAATCGTATTATTCCGCCTCCCATGGAAAAACGAATACTTCCAGCCGTTTCCAGCGGATCGAACCGCACGGAAAAATTTACATCCTCCGGCAATGTGATTATTTCGTTGTCGTTTACTCTTTGAATATCTTCATCTGTATCGGCATTCACCAAGGTGAAGTACCCGATACTTTCACTCGGATCATACTTCCAGAGTTTTTTGGTCTGCCCATCGGTGGTAAACAGGATCATCTTACTCTTAAACCGGGCAATGTTATCGCTGCCTTTGAATGAAATACCAAAAATATCCCTGAGGGAGCGCGTGGTGTATCCATCTGATTGAAACAATTGGTAATAATCTTCTTCGTTTTCCGGTTCTCCGTTGTCAGAGGGCCCATCGTGGTCAGCATAAAATAGCAGCTCCCCATCTATGTCTGTCAAATCCCTCGGGCCTCTCAAAAATGCAGCGGAGTTAAAACGTATTATCTCCTTCGTTGTTCGAAAGAACGGTTCATGCCGGAACAGAGGAGTTGGAACACCCTGGTGGTTCCCGTAAAACAAGAGACCACCATTCACTTGTTCGAAGTACGAGACGCCGCCCTCGGCTGTGTAGAACCGAAAAAGTTCCTCGGTTCCTGCGTTTGTGCCATCCGATACCCAGAGGTTGCTCTCGACCTGTTGGGGCCATGCGAAAAAATAGATATCGTTGCTGTAGCGCATGAAGTGATTCCTGTCGGGATGATCCTTATCAACCTTTTTAATCATGGCAGTGGTGGCCGGCGTCCCATTTGTTTTCCATAGATCTGCCGTGGTTTCACTTCTATCGGCTGAGTATACCATGAAATAAGTCACCATATTATTGGAAACCTTGAATTCGATCGGGCCTGGACTGCCGCTACCCGGAACAACATTCTTAAGTAATTGTGTTCCACTGGAAGTTCCGTTACTTACCCAGGGTTCCTTCCCAGACGAAGGATCATTACCTGTAAAGTAGTACAGGGTTTGATTGTCAACGAAGACTCCTCCCTCCGCAACATATCCAATTTCCGCCCCCGGGCTACTCACGAAACCATCTCCTGGACCAGGGTTAATATCTTTCAGCATAGAAGCGCCTTCGCTTGCGGATGTTATCCATAATTCCGTTCCGTGCGTGCCATCGTTAGCAGCAAAAATTACCCTCTGACCTAGATTATCTCCTCTGTCAACATATCCGTCAGTCGGTCCTGGATTGATGTCTTTGATTAATTCCGAGCTGGTGCCATTGGCTATATGTACTTCAAGCCCTGTAGCTGGATCGGATGCCGTGAAGATTAAGCCATTGACTGTGCTACCCAGGATGCGCACGTCATAGTCAGCAGAAGTATGTACGCGAACCGTTCCCGCAGGGGTACCATCGCTTCGCCAAAGTTCTTTCCATTTACCATTGAGTCCGGACTGCTGAAGGTTAGTAAAATACACAGCGCTGCTATTCCCAATCGACGATCTGAATTGATTACGCGAGTTGAATTCAAAACCACTTCCTAGCTCAAAGGTCCCACTTGCCGTGCCATCCGTTCTCCACAAAGCTGAGCCTGCAGTAAAATAGACCAGCTCCCGTATAGTGATAAAATTTGTGCTATTGCCTGGTATTTCAGTTATCTGAGCCGGTTGCGCGTTCGCGGATATCCCGAGGGTCATCAGGATTACTGATAATAAAAACATCCGTACATTTTTTTCCATTCGTTATCATTTATGAAACACCTTTTAATTGTTCCGGTAACGATTGAAAAATACCATTCCAAATACGACTGGTACAAACGGCTGGATTATCAAACCATCAGTATAGAGCGCTGAGAGATCTTTATTGCCCCTTCAGAAAAATTATAAATGGCATAAAAATTAGTTGAGCGGTTAGCAATTACCATTCATCGCTGAGCAATGAATTTCACAGACGAAACAGCATTCCCCTATTTAATTAATAGTCGCTTCGAATGACGCTGGCCATTTGTGACCACATTCACCAGATAAACCCCCGTTGGAAGTTCTTTATTAACAGCTATAGAATAACCGTCGCAATTGGATTCACAAAGAACGCTTTCAGAATACACCAACTCGCCCGTCATGCGCAAAATTTCAATTTTTGTTTCTCTGGTTTCATTTACTCCTTCATAACCTGAGATGGTCAATTCAGACTCGCCGCCGGGAGCAGGATTCGGAAATACCTGCAATGCGGACTCATCATTTTCATCAGCCTGTGACATCATCGTGTTATCAGCTTCCATAGCCATGGTGGTTTCGCCGAAACCCGTCATTGCCTGTGATCCGGTTGGAGAGAGCCGGTTACCCGGGATCGGGCGTTCAAATGTACCATCCGGCAACTGCCAGCCTACTGCCATGTGATCAGAACCTACGCCTTCCTTATGCAATGCCTCAATATAATATTGCTGTCCCGCAATGAGGTTCACAGGAGAGGATTGCTGTGTGGTGAATCTCGTCCACTGCCTTGAATTGGTGTATCCCGTCACATAGGCTATACGCCTTTTGTTTCCGGGATCACTATCCGTACTCAACCAAAGTTCGCTGTGATCATTACTGGATATCCAGAAATTATATGCGCCGCTGGCAGGTACGCAGAGATAACCACTCACTCTCGTACCATAATTGTCGCCGGCATTGGTCAGATCTTCGAAGATCGTAAGTTCTGTTGAGCCATCAGGCGGTGAATTTACAGGAATAGAGCCCACATCAGCGCCTGAAACTCCGGTCCATACTTCTCTTTGAATGGTACCAGTTCCAGCGCAGGAAGATCCATCACTGACAGTGATATCCACGGAGGCGCTGGCGGACGCGCCGGTATTGTCAATAGCTTTCGCCGTAATAGTATAATTACCAACAGGAACATTGTTCCAGCTGAATGTATACGGAGAGGTCGCGTCTTCACCAAGTTTGGACGACCCGTTATGAAATTCAACTTTACTTATACTTCCTTCACTGATGGAGGCATTCGCCGCAATACTCACCGATGCGGGAGCTGAAAACGTCTCTCCATCATCAGGACTGGTTATACTCACAACCGGGGTGGTGCTACTGCCTGAACTTCCAAAAGGTATCAAACGCATTCCCGGTATAGGTCTTTCAAGCGTTCCGCCGGGAAGTTCCCACCCTACCGCTACATGGTCTGAGCCGGTGCCTTCCTTATGCAAGGCCTCAATATAATACTTCTGATTGGCCACAAGACTAATAGCCGAAGATTGCTGGCTGGCGTATTTAGTCCACTGCCTTGCATTCGTGTAACCTCCCGCGGAGGCGATCATTCTTTTATTTGCCGGACTGTCATCGGTGCTTAGCCAAAGTTCGGTTCTGTCATTTCCCGAGATCCAGAACGTGTAATTGCCGGATGCGGGAGCGCAAATATATCCGCGAATGCGGCTGCCATAATTGTCACCTATGTTAGTGCCTCCTTCAAAAATTGAAAGATCATTAACAGAGGACGGTTCTGAATCCTGTGGAATAGAGGAGATCAAAGTACCAGAGATGCCGGTCCATACTTCCTGCCGGATCGTTCCGGAGCCGGCGCAGCCTTCGGTGTTCTCACCATCAGTTACTGTGACTTTATAACATTGGGATACTCCGGGATTGCCGCGGGCGTTGGTTTGGGGATAAGGTGTGGCACAGATCAAATATTCCCCGTTGTTAATTATCCATTCCGGGTAGGTTGTCTGGGTTTTGATGTAATAGGGACCTGGTGAATTTTGCGTACGAGTATTCCCGTCTGTATTTACTCTGAACCTGACACTGGCCGTGGCATCCGTGACAAGGGCTTGAATATTTATTTCGCTTATACCCAGCAATGACATATTTATAACCTGCCCTTCCGAAAGATTGCCGATCACATTGTTCTTTTTGCCGTCAATCAAAACCAGTTCGGTCATCGACGGGGAAATTGAAGTATCTGTAATTTCTAGCGATACCTTGTCACTGCTTTGGGCCCCTTGATCATCTATCACCGTAAGTTCAAATTCAAAGGTCCCGGTTCTTAGGTCACTAATTTCTAAATACCGGGATTCAGTATTATTCAACGTAAGAGCTATACCATTTATTTGTTTCCACTTTACAGCCATGGTTTTTCCATCAGAGTCAAAAAAATCACCGATCAGGTGCAAAGGCTGATTTCGCAACTGGATGCGCAGGTCAATTCCTGCATTGACATGGGGTTTTTTATTGGAAATATCATTCTTCCTGAACATCAATAACCAATCATATACCCTATACCCGCTTGTACCATTATACACTTCATTCCATCCATTATGGTTCCGCGCGTGAAGAATATTTAAGCGTGGCTTGTAAATTCCGGATGGTTGACAGTCGCCCACTGCATTAACCATATTTATAGAGTATTCAGGAGGCGCAACTCCATCGCCATCCCCATGAAAAGCCCAGATCGGAATATCTTTTATAGGACAGGCTTGCGAAAGATCGGACCTTCCGGACATCGGAAGCAGAGCTGCTATTTTATGAGAATAAGCAGATGCATACGTCCAGGCACCGGTGCCCCCTCTGCTTATTCCTGTCACGTAAATACGGCTAAGGTCTACACTAAAGTTTGCGGTAACATAACGAACCACTTCATCAATATATTCGGCTGACCATTGAATTTCCGGATCAGACGGATCGGGTTTTAACTGCGGAGTTAAAACAATAAAAGGTAAATCGGCAGGCCACCTGTTTAAGTATATCAAACGGGATGGCATTTGTTCTGGATTTTTACTTGTCAACTCGGTTAAGTCATCCCCAACTTCACCTTTTGAATGCAATGATAGCAAGAGAGGGAGTGACAGGGTCCCGGTGTTATAAGCAGGCGGCGTATATAATAAAAACTTTGTGCCTGCAGGACTTTCATAAGCTTGCTGTTGTGCTAACGCAATGGATGTGAGAAATAAAAGGACTGCATTCATCAACAGCCACTTTTTTTCAAAGATTAACTGACGCATCGCATTATTTATATTTGCTTTCTTCATCCCCCAACCGACCCCATTGCAAACCAGACCTATTTAACCATCAGGCGCTTCGAATGACGCTGCCCATTTGTGATCACATTCACCAGATAAACCCCCGTTGGAAGTTCTTTATTAACAGCTATAGAATAACCGTCGCAATTGGATTCACAAAGAACGCTTTCAGAATACACCAACTCGCCCGTCATGCGCAAAATTTCAATTTTTGTTTCTCTGGTTTCATTTACTCCTTCATAACCTGAGATGGTCAATTCAGACTCGCCGCCGGGAGCAGGATTCGGAAATACCTGCAATGCGGACTCATCATTTTCATCAGCCTGTGACATCATCGTGTTATCAGCTTCCATAGCCATGGTGGTTTCGCCGAAACCCGTCATTGCCTGTGATCCGGTTGGAGAGAGCCGGTTACCCGGGATCGGGCGTTCAAATGTACCATCCGGCAACTGCCAGCCTACTGCCATGTGATCAGAACCTACGCCTTCCTTATGCAATGCCTCAATATAATATTGCTGTCCCGCAATGAGGTTCACAGGAGAGGATTGCTGTGTGGTGAATCTCGTCCACTGCCTTGAATTGGTGTATCCCGTCACATAGGCTATACGCCTTTTGTTTCCGGGATCACTATCCGTACTCAACCAAAGTTCGCTGTGATCATTACTGGATATCCAGAAATTATATGCGCCGCTGGCAGGTACGCAGAGATAACCACTCACTCTCGTACCATAATTGTCGCCGGCATTGGTCAGATCTTCGAAGATCGTAAGTTCTGTTGAGCCATCAGGCGGTGAATTTACAGGAATAGAGCCCACATCAGCGCCTGAAACTCCGGTCCATACTTCTCTTTGAATGGTACCAGTTCCAGCGCAGGAAGATCCATCACTGACAGTGATATCCACGGAGGCGCTGGCGGACGCGCCGGTATTGTCAATAGCTTTCGCCGTAATAGTATAATTACCAACAGGAACATTGTTCCAGCTGAATGTATACGGAGAGGTCGCGTCTTCACCAAGTTTGGACGACCCGTTATGAAATTCAACTTTACTTATACTTCCTTCACTGATGGAGGCATTCGCCGCAATACTCACCGATGCGGGAGCTGAAAACGTCTCTCCATCATCAGGACTGGTTATACTCACAACCGGGGTGGTGCTACTGCCTGAACTTCCAAAAGGTATCAAACGCATTCCCGGTATAGGTCTTTCAAGCGTTCCGCCGGGAAGTTCCCACCCTACCGCTACATGGTCTGAGCCGGTGCCTTCCTTATGCAAGGCCTCAATATAATACTTCTGATTGGCCACAAGACTAATAGCCGAAGATTGCTGGCTGGCGTATTTAGTCCACTGCCTTGCATTCGTGTAACCTCCCGCGGAGGCGATCATTCTTTTATTTGCCGGACTGTCATCGGTGCTTAGCCAAAGTTCGGTTCTGTCATTTCCCGAGATCCAGAACGTGTAATTGCCGGATGCGGGAGCGCAAATATATCCGCGAATGCGGCTGCCATAATTGTCACCTATGTTAGTGCCTCCTTCAAAAATTGAAAGATCATTAACAGAGGACGGTTCTGAATCCTGTGGAATAGAGGAGATCAAAGTACCAGAGATGCCGGTCCATACTTCCTGCCGGATCGTTCCGGAGCCGGCGCAGCCTTCTCCGCTTGTCACGACAATGTCAACGGACGAGCTATTCGTTCCACCCTCATTGTCAGTGGCTTTCGCCATGAGCGTATAATTGCCAGCGGAAACATTGTTCCACGTAAACGCATAGGGTGAAGAGGCATCTTCTCCGAGTTTCGTTGTACCGTTATAAAACTCAACTTTTGTTACGTTACCATCGGTATCAGATGCGGTGGCCGTGATACTAATGGTTGCAGGTGGCGTGAATTGCTGTCCATCGTCCGGGTTAGTGATATTTACAACAGGTGGGTTATTTGTTGAACCGGGTGCATCGCCGCTCGTTAACGCGGCATCAGGAATTCTTAACTTCTGGTTGTCGGTATCCGCACCCTGATAGGACATATTTACGGACTGTCCTGCTATGAATTCAAAAAATATAACTCGTAAGTCGTGTGGTCCCGCGCTCAGTGGTATGGCCGTCGCCGAGCGAACCCCATGGCCTTCGTTGGCGGAGGTGCGTCCGTGAACGCCATCAAAATCAACCACCGTATTTCCGTCAATGTAAAGCCGGCTTCCATCATCTGAATTCAGGTAGAAATAATAATTTCCCGCTGTCTCGATAAAAAGAAAGCCCGTGAATTCAAAATTGAAATATTCCTCCTGTGTCCTTGGCGCTAGTGTGAGATTTGGAACCCAGCCTGTGAATTCGGGCTCATCCCAATTGGTGATCTGGTCTAGATCAGTCCATGCACCAGTGCTGTGGCCATACCAAAGTCCTGTTACGGAGGTGGTGCCTGCGACCTGATTGCTTGCAGGCGATAAAAGACCTCCATGATCCATCGCTTTCACAGTTATGTTATAATTGGTATTCATTGGCAATCCATCAAGTGTAAAAGATGACTCCGTGGAATTTGTAGCGCGGGATTGCGACCCATAATAAACAACATAATGTTTGATGCCGTTGTTATCTGTTGAGGCGGTCCATGTGAGTGAGATGGAATTGATGGTATTGCGAACCACCTTCAGGTTTTTTGGAGCCGTAGGAGCTTGTGTATCATTCTGAGTGGTCACCACCAGGTTGGTGGCAACGTCATCTGCCGGAGCATACCCGCTTCTTCCTGTGTTGTTCAGGGCCCGGATCTTATAGTCGTAAGTAGTTGATGGAAGCAGTCCTTTATCTGTAAAAGTTGTTGCATTGGCAGGGGTGCGTCCAACCATGATGAATGATTGCCCGGGTGCCCGACGCCATATCTCGTAGGCGGTCTCGACTGTGGATCTGTCCTGCCATGCGAGATTTGCTGTTGATCCTGTGGCGGAAACCAAACTGAAAGACCCTGGAACATTACTATCGGCCAACAAGG
This sequence comes from Cyclobacteriaceae bacterium, assembly GCA_040902445.1. GTDB lineage: Bacteria > Bacteroidota > Bacteroidia > Cytophagales > Cyclobacteriaceae > Chryseosolibacter. The sequence goes on from JBBDXJ010000056.1 coordinate 18,955, forward strand.
GCGCAGAATTATTGAAGAATAGATTTACCGGCTCCGACGCAGCGCTTTGACAACCATCAAGGCCGGCAGTCTTTAATGTATAAGCGCCGTTGTTAGTGGTTGACGTTCCACTGATCTTAAATATCCTTACGGTGTCGTCTTCATCGTTGTCAGGAATATTAATCAGTACCCCGTTTTTATACCAAAAATATCTGTCGGCCTTCGAAGCAGATTTTAATTCAACGGTGTTTGGTGTCGCATCGTCCGGTCCCCGCAAGTGGCTTGTCGTCAATGCAAGAATGTTGCCTTTTTCGGCGCCACTATCGGTAATTGTGACCCCCTGCGACCATTCTTCCCATTGCGTTGATGAGGGATTTGCTGATATTCTGCTAAAGCGCGCCCGGTAGACACCGGGTTGGGTCGCAATGTATTCGTGACCAGTGGCGCCAGCGATAATCGAACCGTTTTTCTCCCATTGATAAGCGCGGAAACCTGCAGAAAGACCAAGTTTCACACCGTCACCTGTTGTTCCACAGATGCTGGTACTACCGAAAAACACGTGTATCTTAATTTTGCTTTTTGAAAGCATCCAACTAAAAAAATCGCCCTCAGCGTAAGCGGTGTTCCACGTACCATGCCCGAGGTTGTCATACAAACTATAGCGCACTTCGGCACCAGCCTCACGAAATTTCCTGACGTATCCTGCCGTTCTTGAAGGTTCGGGTGCAACATCTTTTCCGCCCTGGAACATCCACAGTGGAATATGCGCGACGGTAGACTGAAGCCCCGCGCCGATGATTCCTGCTTCCGAAGGAGCAGACATTGGCAAGGCAGCTGCAAATAGCCATGGTGCTCGTTTAATGACGTTATAAACGGCCGTTCCCCCATTTGAAAGCCCATGAATGTATATCCTGTCCGGATCAATATTATATTTTTTAACTGCGAGACGGATAATCCGAATTGCGTCATGCGCGCTCGGTGTATCCCATCCGTTCAAATTCTGTGGAAACAAAACAAAGCCTGGAAAAGCACGTGGATTCAAGGTCGGATCATTCGGCAGTTTGGTACCAGCAAGATTGCGAGCATCGAAGTGTGCTTTCCCTCCATGCGACATGTTATAGTCGTTGTTGAGCAATTCATGATTGCTATTTGTTGGAGCTGGTGGAGTATTTGTCGAGGGTCTCCATGACCCGTCTGCCCAATGGCAATTGTTCTCCCAGCAGTTTCCACTCTCACCGGCACCATGCAACATCACAATTAATGGATATCCGGCCGCATAATTTGGCTGGTATCCAGCGGGGAACAATAGCCGGTAGTTCATCAAAAAGGCATCAGACGTGCCATTTTTTTCACGAAGATTTCCCTGAGTGTACGGGGAAGAATCCCATGAGGTCATGTCCCGGTAAGTGTTAGTTCTTACACCCGGGGCGCTTTCACGGAAGCTGAAGGTTTTCCCTTCCTGCAGGTAGTAGTAACGGGAGGAGGATTTTGCGATCCGAATGTCCAATGCACCATAGGGGGTGTTGGGATTGTAGATATAGCTGGTATCAACCTGTGAATAAACACTAATCGATAAGATAACCAGAGGCAAGAAAAGAGATTTTTTCATGAACAGAATTTTGTCATCGGGAATATTTTCTGAATATCCAATTGAAGTGCACTTATAGTCATCTATCTATAATATAATGCCACCCGCAGTTTATCGGTGCTCGTGTGGATTTTTTGAGCCGAAACCTACCGTTCCTAATCCGGAAAGACATAATTAGTTAATGTGTCGTAAGTGACTCATAGAATTCCCGAAGTGTGAATTTTTTTCCTGAAAATGAAACGAAGAAGTGCCGCTTGAGTTGTTGTAACTCACAAGAACTGCCGCTATTCACGGTCGGGCTAGACGTTCCTCAACCTTTTGGATAAGCGTTTTAAGCGTGAACGGTTTTTGAACATAATCGTTGGCACCTGCTTCCTTGCAAAGCTCATCCACATAGGGGTTTGCTGAAACCATGATTACCGGAATGTCCCTGGTTGAAGCATTGGACTTCAATTGTTTACCTACTTCCACACCATTGGCGTAAGGAAGATCAACATCTAATAATATAATGTCAGGAAAAGGTTTTTCGTCAAGAGTATGACCGATTTCTCCGTCAAACAAAGAACGAACCTTAAAGCCGCTCCGGTTCAGCGTCACTTTAAGGATCGTTTGAAAATCCTTATCATCATCAATAACTAAAACAATTTTTCCCGGGTGCATCATCACGGTGACATATTAAATAAACATGCCTTAAATCCTGAATACAAAAGCGATTGCTGTGTCTAATCGAACGCAAACGTTAAGACATGGGACAACGTGCCAGGTACTTTGCCTTTGCATCACATTCCTAAATTGAACCGGCAAGAATGAGACGGCGCATTTGATGTCGTCCGGAGAATCCCTCAGTCAAGAATCAGGTTGGGTTTTTGTTGCGTAGTCTTACCCGGGACGATTTCCAAACCCGTGGATGAATCGTTTCTCAGAGGCTCATCAGTCAATTTATTCAGCGAAGAAAAGAAACCGGCTTCATTATCTGACAAACCAAGATCCTGTGTTCCTGAAAAAACTGTATCGGGCGTGAAATACTGGATGATAGAATAGTGGACCTGATGGTCTTCGAGGAGTTGTTTTATGGTTCGTTTCCAATCATAGACCATAAAATGAAATACTTCCGAATTGTGAAATGACAGGCTTCTGTTAACTGGATGGTTCTCCAGGGAGTAAACCGAAAGAGTCCAGTGGAGATTATGACAGCTGGTTGCAATGGAATTCTTTGGAACCAAAACTTCAATACAGTGAATTTTGGATTCATGACTTGCGGCGGCGTTTGGATTGCTTTCTTTCATAATTCCTGTTGTTTCGTTTGCGGGAATATAATTTACAATTTATGCTTCAAATTTATCCTTACTTCAGATAATTTTTTTTTAATCGACCATGTAACTGAAAATGAAGTTGAAATGTTTACTATGAAATAAAGTTTTCTGACGGTTTATAGCGACCTTATAGCCAATCCATCGCATTCATTTTTTATCGGCCAAAACTACCCAATTTCCTTCTGCTTTTGGTTTATACCAGTGACAAATCCCTGCAGAGTGTGCCTGATGGGAAGTTCAAGTCCTCATAAAAGAAGGAGGTACACAATATGAGCGCAACCTTTTTTGAAGCAGGATTTTTGGGAAAATGCGGCTTACGACCCCGTGGGTCACCATTAATCAGGTCGAATCATAGTCAAAAGGGCCGAAAATAAATATTGGAATTTCAATTCCACCATTAAACACTAAATTTGAACTTTCGCGGGTAATTAAATTGATTAACCTTGGTAGCCCTATATATAGATGATGATTTGGAGGATACGGAAATATTTCATGAGGCGATTTCTTCAGTTGACCCTCATATTGTTTTCTACTCAGCCTCCGATGGACACGAAGGGTTTAAGGTCCTGGACCAAATAACCGTGGTTCCCGATTTTATTTTTTTAGATGTGAATATGCCGCGAATGAATGGACGGGAGTTTTTATCGCAAATTAAAAAGACCGTGAGACTTCGCTCAATTCCAGTGATTATGTATTCAACAACCTGTCAAAAAGACGAGATCCGTGTATACAAAAATTTGGGAGCAAAAGATTTTATCATAAAGCCGGATAATTTTGAAAAGTTGCGTCAAACCTTAAAGGAAATAATCGCCAGGCAATCCATGCCAGGTGAATAGTCTGATTCAGTAAACTCGTTTTAAGATAATATCTCAATTCTCTTCAGCCTCCCAATTCAGGGCATGATCCGCCAGACTGGCATCGGGGCTTACTTTCCTGACTGATTCATTTTCCCCGATCATTGCTGATCGGAGTATTCTTTTGCTGAGCTGAACCACCCTAAAATAAAAATTGCCCGGATTAAGCCAATCCGGGCAACGTCAATATTATAAATCCGAACTGAAGGGCTGATAGTTATTAAACTGCCCGTTTCTGATCAACATTCTTATAAAATATCTCGGTCTTTGATTTTCTGGAACCCGCCACCATTATAGAGTGGGCGCCACAAATATGCATTACGGATTCGCTTGCATCCTGCATAAATCCGCTTTGAGGATAAGCGCAGAATAAACAGAAAGCCTCATTTTCACAGAATTTATTCCACAGGTGTTCCAACCGTACAGTTGCGCCAACCTGGCCTTTGGCCCATAAGGTTGCTACCATTTCTCCAAATGCTTTTACTTTGCGGCCTTTCGCCTTCGCTTTAACGAGGATGTCACTAACGAACTGATTGAAGAGGTTCTCATCCGGCCATTCATTAACCATAAACCTGGAAAGGGATTCATCACAATCCAAAGGAATATACTGGTTATTAGCGCGCAATTTCTGAACATCAATTCCAGCTGTCTTTAAAAGTTGGTTTAAAGACCTCAAATGAGCAGCCGTTGCAATTACGACAACACTTTCACCTGCTGAAATACCGCCGGCCACAAAGCCGTTCAGCAGATCCAAAAAGACCTCATCGTCTTCATAGATCTGAACCACATGGTCACAAGGCGCGATTTCGCCCCAAAACACCTGACTGGAAATTTCAGTCCATCCGTCATTATTGATTCGCAGTGATTCCATGTCATTAAGGTTTAGTATTGCGAATTAACTAACGAAGTTAACGTATTAAAGTTCATTGGCGGTAAATAAAAATAAATATTCAGGTCCACAATTCGGGATAAATAGCTGACTTTTCAGAATAAAAAACCCGGCCAGCCATATCATTTTCTTACGCCGGAAGATAAATATGAAACGTTGTACCGTGATCTATTCTGCTGTCGGCAATGATCTTTCCACTGTGGTTCTCTACAATTTTCTTACAAATCGCCAGGCCTATACCCGTTCCATCCAAATGTCTTTTGCCATGCAGCCTGTGGAAGATCTCAAAAATCTTCTCCGAGAATTTCGGCTCAAACCCTATCCCATTGTCAGATATAGTTATATGGTAGTATTTTTTATTGTTACCACCTATTTTATTGTTACCACCTAAAAGATCTGGAATCTGATTGCCTCTTAAAAGTTCCGATCTGACCACAATATGTGGCTCAATATCAATTCTTGAAAACTTAAGAGCATTCGTCAATAAATTCAGAAATAACTGATGGAACTGGAACCTGATAACCTTCAAGGCAGGCAACCCTGAATTTTCAATCCTGGCATTTTTCTCATCAATTTTCACTTCAAGTTCATTGAGGACCTCATTGAGAATCAAATTCAGGTCTGCCAACTCAAAAATCCCTTCAACATTATTACTCTTCGAGTAGGCCAGAAGGTCGCGAATGAGCGATCGCATTCTCTCTGATGATGTTTGAATACGATTAAGGAATTCAAGGCCCTGATCGGAAATTTTTTTTCCTTCAAGATCCAGCAATCTGTGGGAGAAGGTTTGAATTTTCCGCAAGGGTTCCTGGAGATCATGACTTGCGATATGCGCAAAAGATAACAGTTCATTATTTATCCTTTCCAGTTCCAGATTCTTTTCCCTTAAAGTTTTCTCCGCAAATTTTAAATCCGCATTTCGTCTTTTTAGGTCCTCTGTTCTGCCGAGAACAATTTTTTCAAGTGAAGATTTGATTTGTTCCTCCGAAGATATGTCCTGAAAAATTCCTATATAACCTTCTAATTCTCCCGAAGCATTGTACCTGGGACTCGCATTTGCATAGTTAATGGTGAATTCCCCTGCGGAATTCATACATCTGAATTTCGCTTCGAAAGGTTTTCGCATTGATAGGGATCGCATCCATGAATTCCGGATATTCTCCCTGTCGTCCTGGTGTATGAAATTTTGCCAACCAATTTCATATCCTGCTTCAATATTTTGTCCGGTTATTTCCTTCCATTTAACACTGAGAAAATTACAATTTCCTTTTTCATCGGTAGTCCAAATGACTAAGGGAACAAGGCTAGCCATAGTTTTAAATCGCTCTTCACTTTCCCTGACAGCTTTTTCAGCCAGTTTTTGCTCGGTTACATCAATTGTAAAACAGCGCGTATGAATAAATTTATCTTCTTCCCATAAAACCGTTGAATTAATGTTCACAAATCGGGTCGAACCGTTTTTGCACAACAACTCCGCTTCATAATTTCGAAGGGTTTGTTTACTGGACAACCGATATAAAATGTCCTGAATAACATTTTTATTGGTATGAAATTCCGAGATATGATGTCCGATGTATTCCTCCTCGCTATAACCCAGCATAAGGAGTTCAGCAGGATTAGCCCAGATAATTGTGCCTTCCGCGTTTACCCAATGCAAACCTATAGAAGCGTTTTCAAAATAATCTTTAAGAGCCCTTTCAGTCTTATTCTTTTGAGTAACGTCAGAGCTATGAAATATAAAACCAATTACCGTTTTGCGATCATCGAACTCCGGAGAAAGCGTTGCATCCAGGTATTGAAATCCTTTTTCTGTCTTAACGGAAATTTGGAAATTGGCCCGTTCACCCACCAACACTTTGCCCATATGCCGTTGCAATTGCTCGAAAACCTGCCTTCCAACGACGATTTGAATAGATTTGCCATAAATATCATCATGAAGCGAAAACCAGTTTTTGAAAGGCTTATTGCAAAATCTCAATATCATATTGCAGTCGATACTGGCGACGAGGGCGGGAATAGAGTCTATAAGGCTGGAAACCCCCTTAGGCTCTTGAAAAACGTTCGTCAGGGATAAAGGGAAACCATCATCTGCATCGGAACTCATAAGGGCTAGTTTACTACAAAGTATGGATTCCAACAAAGATCAGGCAATTGATCTTGTCAGGAGCATGTAGAAAGTTGCTGTAAAAAATCATGCCATTGTGCGGCTCTGCGTCCTGCTTTTACATAAAATCCTGCATAAAAAATAAAGCTGGCTGATAATTGCACGGCGTCAGTCCGTGGATCCTTCATATATGATTCACCAAAATCAAATTTTTTGCCTTACATGGATTTTGACAGTTGCCACATCACCGACAATTTGAAAACAATTTTTACTTTGCCGATCCTGAGATCTTCCGGATCCTGTCGTTCACGTTTTTGAAAGGGCAGGCTACAACAGCACTGGCGAATCCCACTCAAATAGTCATCAACCGCAGGATAGCAGAAAAATATTTTGGTTCGGTCGACCGCGCGTTGGGAAAACAGATTGAATTTGAAGGCTCCATTCCCCTGGAGATCTCCGGCATATTTGAAAACTTTCCAGCCCAATCATCTTTCGAAATTGAACTGATATCGCATTTTGAAAATTATTTCACAATAGAGCCCGAGGCGGTGCGATCGTTTTTGAAGCAGGACTGGATGTATAATCCCGTTACCAGTCTCATCCTCATAAGGCGAACAGGGTGAGGTGGCTGAAGTGATTTCCGGGAAAGCTTTTTCAGTTTCTTCCGTCGCCAATCCGCAAATCCTCGCGCTTCTGTTTTTGATATTTTCAGTGACGGGGTTAACGGCGGGCCTTTATCCATCGTTTTACATTGCCCGGTTTAATCCCAGAGCAGCATTAAAAGGTTTAAGGAATTCTGCGTCAGATCACAGCTTATTGCTTCGCCGTACTTTAGTAATTATTCAGTTTTCCGCTTCGGTTGTATTGATCATCACAACTCTGGTCATCGTTCAGCAGATGAGGTTTGTACGCGAACAATTGATTTGCTCGACTCTAAATTCCTATTCCTTTATTTCCTTAACCCCTATACCCCTTATGTCCTATGCCCCTATACCCCTATTCCCTTTCCCCCAGGGGGTGAATCCCATGGATTCTTGCCATCGTAAGACCGTAACATTTAGCTCTCGTCTCTTCTGAAACATCATTGGCATCCATTACCTTGTTAAACCGCCGGAAGTTTTCCACGAGGGCTTCCGGATCTTCATCCGATGCGAATACAATTTTTTCGAAAGCAGGCACCAGGTCTTTCGGCATGTGTGGTGTCTCTTTTCCAACGTAGGGTGTCCACCAGAGAAATTCCTTCCAGATCCCGGGGTTGTTTTCTTTTTTTATCAGCGATGAGCCCGACAAGTCAAAATACAGATTTGCATTCCGGCGTGCAGCTTCTCCAGCCTCTTCATACCATGGATTTCCAAAATGAGCACCAACGATGATTAACTTCGGATGCTTTGATGCGATGGTTGCCAGATATGCGGGACGAAGCCTTGCCATCATACCATTGCTGAGGTTACCGGTGTGCGGCGCGAGGGGCATTCCAAGTTCTTCTGCCAGGGTCCATAGCGGTTCGTATTTCGGATCATCGTAATTCCATTCGTTCCTGGCAAAAAATTCGCCCAGACCTTTGAATCCCTTAGCGTGGACGTTTCTAACATCGTCCAGGATCGTTGGGCTATCGATATCAATCATGGCATAGGGTATGATCCGATCCGGGTGAGCTTTGGCAAATTGGATTCCCCGTTCAAGGTCATCCATGCGAACCATGAGGCAAGCCATTGCATTGTGGCGGGCATAGACTTCCAGAAAAGAACTTTCCCATTCATCATTCGCCTTGTAATGAACGTGGGCATCGATAATGAAGGGAGGTGTTGAGATATTATCACTTGTCTGCGTCGATTTTGAGTCAGTACCGTTTTGATTACATGCTGAATAAACTAGAGCCAGCGCTGTGAAGAGAATTAATTTCATGTTCATGTGATAGGGATAATTTGAGCGGTGATTTGAAACCTACTGACATCTTTCATTTTTCTGAAGGCGCAGTGTTGCAACTTTTCTTTACTTGATCCTCGTTCGTAGTCCAATAAGGTAATAAGGTTTGGTGATCCAAGTAAAACAATTTGTTGGTTATAGCCAACGTATCAGTAGAAAACATACCGGCATTGAGAGAGCTTTCCTCAATTGAGAAACCGTTGCAATGGGATCGATAATGGACTGGTCCCGCGGGGCGCGATCCCCACAAACCGTTATCCAGAGCGAGGCAAGCGGGAAGGATGTGGGCAGCGAAGGATCCATTGAGCGAATGGAAGACTGCAAATGAGATAAGGTTTAGTTCCTTCAGTTCCAATAGCCGGTTAAGACTGGAGCAATTTATCAGAGACCATGTGGTTTCAATATCGTTCATTCACAGAAACGTGACGGAAAATTATTGAAGGTCTGATGACTGGTGAGCCACAATAAATAATGTCGCGCCAGTAGCGCATTGAATCCTCGATCAGATAATTGAAATTTCAAAAACTCGAATCGTGCTCATGCAATGCTCGGGGCAATCAAAACTGCATCTCCACCTTCGATCTTTACTTTTGTCAGGACTTTGCGGTCGGCGGTTCCTCCAGTATAATTAGGAGATACCTAATCCTAAAGCCGAAGTTGCCCAAGTAATATGCCCCAGTGTTTGACTTCCATAAAAAAACACTACCTCGCTTAAAAACAACGTAACTACAAATGCGCAAACCAAATTTTGAAACTCAGTTTGCTCATTCTTGATTCGGAAAGGGATTACCCCGAGCAATCCATAAATGAAAAAGCAAAGGTTGTCGGTTGGATCAGCAGTAGGTATGTAAAAAGGTTGTAAAAAAGATATAATTGAAGTCCATTTTAGCCGATAGCATGTTCGAATGCCTTAGAATCAATATCAGTTTGATTTGTCTGCACCATATTATCTTGCCAAATGACAAACAGAAGCTTAAACTCACCTTAAAATTTTCATTGGTCGGAACCTTTTGTTAAAGATGCTTTTAAACTTTTCAGGCGTCAACAAAACAAAGGCATGGACATATTAATCAAAGTGATATACTGCTGATTGAATCAATATTACAATGTTTAACCTGCTCGCGGTTAACTGTTAGCGTCCCCGCGGCACAAGACTCATATGATGCAATGCACTTTGCCAGTTAATCCTGGCAATCCCTTAATCCATAAATCCAGGTTCAGACAAAAGCCTGGGCCTTGCGCGAAAGAGTACCCCACGCCTGTCTTGTTCTTCCGGAAGAAATTATCCGCCCTTAATTTCTTGCCTACATTAACGGCTTCTCTTTCCTGATCAGAAAGCCTATAAACATCGCCTTCTCTAAAGCCTAACCGTCATGGACCAGGTGCGATGCCTGCCTTCGATGAAAGATGATTTCCGACAAAGAACTTGAGAATGTGTTGAGCTATCTAAAAGCGCTAAAGAAAAATAGATGGGATCAACCGGAAACCTCTCTGTGATTTAGGAATAAAATAAACCTAAAACTCCACCATAAATCAAATGTGAAATAATGGTCACCAAAGGTGTTCCATTACCGTAGTTTAAAGCCAGGAACCCCGGCGGTTGAAGTTGTCTTGTTGGCGTCGGCCCCTGAAATGGCCTTGCCATTCTTGGATGGAAAGAGTTTACAATTTGTAAACCCACAGTTAAAACAAAAACTGCGTGAACAAAGCCGATGGCCATGCCAAACCACCAGTTTTGCAGCCCCGACGTTTCAAACGCTGCCCCGTAGGTAAAAGCAAAGAACCATCCCATCATTAAATGTATTACAAAGCCAAGCCAGGATGCTTTATTTCTGTTTGAGGTAAATAAAGTTCCAAGCAGAAAAGGCAGATCCATTCGTGTAAGACCAAAATATTTGGAAGTAGTCATGATTGTAGCAAGAATCACGGTGGCAGCAAATCCCCATAATATCAGATTAACAATATTCATATATGCTTTTCATTTTTTCGCAAAACTTCATCAATAGAAAGCGCTGCGTTAATTAACCCGATATGACTAAAGCCTTGCGGGTAGTTCCCAAGTAGCTCATGCGAGTCAGGGTCTATCTCCTCGGACAAAAGCCCTGTAGGACTAGCATGTTGCAAAGTCGTCTCAAAAACCCTGATCGCTTCATCCACTCTGCCAGACTTCGCCAGATTTTCTACGAGCCAAAAATTACAAACAACGAAAGTACCTTCTTCAACTAAAAGTTCATCATCGACATTCCTGTAACGGTAAACGAGATTATTTTTTGACAAATTTTTGAATATCGATTCAACGGTTGAAATCATTCGGGGCGAGGTATGGGTGGAATAGCCCACAAGAGAAAGCGTAAGCAAACTTGCATCAAGATTAATTCCATTAAACTCCTGCGTATAGGATTTTGCTTGAGTATTGTAACCGTACTGCTCAATTTCCCTGCGGATCAACTTCATGGTATCCCTAAATTTTTCCAATGATGCTTCCTTCCATTGATAACGATAGCAAAGTTTTACGAGGCGGTCGAGGCCGACCCATGCCATAACTTTGGAATGCGTGTGATGAACTCCTGATGATCGTATTTCCCAAATCCCTTTATCAGGTTGATTCCATATTTTGCAGATCACTTCGCCAAGTCCAATTATAAACTTTCTGCTATTGAGGTCGAATTGTTTTACCAGTGCAGCGTATGTATAAACTGCATCGAGGACCTCCCCATAAACGTCCAATTGAAATTGTGCATGTGCTTTATTCCCTATCCGGACAGGTTTTGAGTCCCTGTAACCCGTTAACCAGTCAAGAGTTTCTTCTTTCAGATTAGCATGACCGTAAACCGAATAAACAACCTGAAGTTCAGGACGCGTTAACCGCGTAGCATGAAGGATCCAGTTCATATAGGCGTGAACTTCATCTTCAAATCCCAAATTAACAAGAACCCTTGTTGTAAAGGATGCATCCCTCAGCCAGCAGTAGCGGTAATCCCAGTTCAGCCGCCCTCCTATTCTTTCAGGTAGTGACGTTGTAGGCGCAGCAATGATGGCGCCAGAGGGTGCGTGTGCCAGGAGTTTAAGAGCAAGAGCACTTCGCTTAACCTGCTGATGATAAACACCTGTGTATTTGCATTTTTGAATCCAACCTCTCCAGTAATCACAAGTATCCTGCATTCTCTTCCATGCAGTTTCTTTTAATTCCAGTAGTACAGCCGGGCTTTGATTTGAATAGCTCAGAGAGAAAATCACCCTCTCCCCTTGGTTTACGTAGAATTCGGTAGTGGCGCTGCTGTTTTTGATTTTGATCACGTCTGGTTCAAGTGTACTGAGAAGAATAAATATGTTTTCCCTCCAAAAAAATTGGATACCAAGTCTTTTGCAATCCTTTAGGTCTGGAACGATTTTACCATAAAATATCCGTGGAGAATATTCAAGCTTCATCTTCACTTTTCCTGAGACTCCTTCGACGATCCTCAGAATCTCATGATCTGGAAAGAGACTGAGCATTTTCTTGTCTTCCGGCGTAGCCGCAAAGCAATCGATTAATCTGACGGAACCATCGTTTGTTGTAAAATACGTATCCACAACATTAGAGTCTTCTAAATATCTTTGACTTGATTGATAGGCCTCTAAGGGTGCTATAGAAAAACAACCGCCCTTCTGCCTATCCAGGAGGGCGGAAAAAACGGCTGGCGAATGGAATTCAGGAAGGCAACACCAATCAATTGAGCCATCTTTCGAAACTAATGCGGCAGCACGGCTATTGCCAATAAGCGCGTAGTCCGAAAGCTGAGGCTCGGTCATAAAACCAGGATGCTGTGATCACAAAACAAATAAGCTTTCTCCGATTGTTCTTTTCTTAATAATGGTCGTTTCTTGATTAATCAACAGACGTCTTTCCGTTCAACAGGGTGTAGAGGCAGAAAGCACCTATCGACATAACAAGATCCCTTACAGCTATATCAAAATATTGTCCTGTGAGTAAGAGATTGATAGCAATAGCTACGAGCCATAGGGCAACAATAAGGCTACCGATCTTTGGCTTGACTAAAACAATAATACCGGCTACGATTTCTATTATACCAACAATACTCATAAAAGTATTGGGTGACAATGGAATTATGTCAGTTACTATAGGCGCCAGATACTGATTCCAATCTGTCAGGATGTGCGCAAACTTATCTGCTCCAGCTGCGATAGGAACCAGTCCGTAGGTCCATCGTAAAATCGATATAACACGATCAACGCGATCCGCCGTGGCCGGCGCATTATTAACATAATTTGTTGTTGCAGTTGCCATAATTTTACATTTTATACATTTGATTCTTTTAAAGGATATCGGTTACAAAATTTTCTTTATAAATCTCACACGTTACAAACACGCGTGATTTTTAAAAAAGGAAGCTCGCATTTACCATCCAATATAAGATGGAGGCGTAAGGCCATTCATACGCAAATAAACAACCAGTTGTCCGCGATGATGTGTCTGATGATCATTTATAAGATTGATAATTTGTAGTTTACTCATAGGCCCCGCAAAAAACGAAACTGTATCACTCAGTTGACCAGGATCGAACTGTATGAGCTTCGCAAGGGAATAATCATAGACCCGGGACACAACAGCAATAATAGAGTCTTTTCGCTGCAATTTAAGATCCGCCTCGCTTACGGGATTCGCGTCTTTATTACCCAAATAGTAACCTGAAAGCCACCCAAGATTTCGGGACAAGTGAATCAACTGCTGACCGAAACTCATCTCCGCGGGTGAGGGCTTATAGGCATAGCCATTGGCGGGCATGAGGTAAGCAATCTTAAGGGTGTATGCTGCTGAGCTTTCTAATTTGGCACACGCAGCCCTAATAAATAAGGTATCAACTGACTGCCCATCAGCCTGATAGGATAAGGTACAAAAAACCAAAGTGATTAAAACGAAATTGCTCTTCATTACAAACTATTCCACATAGCAAATGTATACAATTCATAAAATCGGATGCGCATTATTTCATTTTTTCTATGGCAAATATGTTGTTGTAATCGTGATGTCACCTTCCAGGGTCTTATGGACGGGGCACTTATTTGCTATCTCAATTATTCGTTTCCGCTCATTTTCATCAACGGTTCTAGGATGACGGTTAATGGAGGAGACGATGCAGCAGCTTTGAACAACACTTCAACCAGTAGAACAACTCATGATTGAAAGGTTAAACCCTGCCACGCGCATGCTCTAAAACTTTATTACCTTATTAGCTAGAACGTGCCCACTAACCCCTAACCTTATGAGCTTATTGGCCGACGTAATCCCCTTCGGCGTCAGCTTCTCAACATCCAAGTACGACAATCCCGTGTAGCAACAAAACACAAACACGTCCCTCACCTGGGCGAGCCGGTCGATGCCGAATTGCTTTTCCTCAAGGCGGGTGAGTTCTTCCTTGGTGAGAAATTCCCGTTTTGTGTCTTTCAGTTTGACGCGGTAGGCTTTTAAATGGATCCTTATCGAGCCAATCGTTCTTAATAGCGTTGTTGATGATCTTCCGGAAATTTCGGATGTTCTTCTGCGTGCTGTTGTGATTGCACTTGCGCTCAACTTTTAAATAATGCTCCAGGTCGGTAATAAACGAATACTGGATCTGTTGAAGGAATATGTCGTTAACGTTGTATTTACAAGAAGAAAACGCTAAAGCGGATCGTACGTGTTTTGGTTGGAACGTGAAAAACCTTCCGCTAACGAGATGCGTTGTATTTACCGCAGTCAATCCTGGCAATCCCTTAATCCATTAATCCCGGTTCAGACAAATGCGGGGCTTGCGCGAGGATGACCGTTATAAAAAAGAACACCCTTAAAATCAAAATGATTTTAAGGGTGTTCTTTTTGTGGAGCCGCAGAGAATCGAACTCTGGGCGTAATGCAGTGATATTTAGGGTGTTGTTGAGCATTGGAATGGTGAGGGCACCGAATAGCGATCAGAATACAAATTTAGTAATTTGAATTATTTTCAAAGCGTTTCGATTTACATATAAATCGTCGGCTTTGGGACCTGTACGTAAGGCTCCGACTATAAATTTCTTTTTAATTTATCGAAAAGATGCTTGTCATTTGCCCATGAATAAGCCCTTCTCCTGTCATCCTCGTCAATTTCCGTCATATTTTTAAGACCGCGACCATAAATTCCAACCCCGATTCCTGATTGCTTGGTTTCTAAGTCTTTTAATATCAGTCTTATTTTTTCGTGTAACACTAGATAATCATGAGCAATTTGGACCACATCTCTTGTTCTTAAGTACGAAATAATATATCTGTGGATTACCCGATTTCTTAAATCGTACAGGTCATTTAACTCTTTATTCAACTCGTCTTTAATAATACCTAAGTCATGCGCTTCTCTATAAATCTTTCTTTCAATTATGCCTTTTTCATTTTCATTTTGAAAAAGATATTTAGTTTCAATGTCATCTGTATTCTCTGAAATCTGCCTATGTAAGATGATGCTTAAACGAAGAAATGCATCTATTTGATTGGACGAAATAACTATTATTGAAATAAATGATTCTGACTCAATGGATTTATAAAGAAGATCATAAGAGGCCGCAAGTGAGCCTAAAAAATTATCGTATTTATTTAGACTTGCCGCTAGTCTTCTATCAGATAAAGGTATAACTCTAAATGTTTTAAGGGATGTCTGGACTTTGTTTAGCTGAATTAGAATTTTAGGACTCAATTCATCCTTTTTTGAATAAATGTATTTGGCAATACATAGTTGATCATCAACTTGAGCCCCAAATAGATTTATATTGAATTCCTTATCATTTAGTTGAGATTCGGTCCACTCTACAGGTGAATTGTTTTTCTGTAGAGGCAGATTTGGGTTAATTCTCTTTTCGGATAACGGGTAACAACTAAGTTGGAAGCATCCGATAGGTTCTTCATATGCCTCAAAGCTGTAAGGAGATTCTTCCTTTCCATTTTGAACAACAATGTTCTTATACTGCCATTCGATTGGAATATTTATGATAAAAATACCATTCGGCTCGGTCCAATGTTTCACATGCGATTATTTTAGTTTGGGACAACGATAATCATAAAATGCCGCAAGAAAAGAATCGATATAAAGTTAACTTAAGCCAAGTCTCTATTTACGCACAGCCAGGATATGCATTACACACCGTTAATGGCATGCGCCCCACAACTGCATCTTCTTACTGTGCCCTGAATTTGCAAATTAATTTTAAAGATATTTCAGTAATAGCACCCCTTTCGAAAACCGCCACGGTCCAGAGGAGAATACTTATTGGAAGCCACCAAATAACTCCCCCATTGAATAAACATTTTATTGCCGGCTCTATTTTTCTATTTTCTCCACAAAATTAAACCTTTGTCGTTGACTTTTGCTCTTTGTTCAATCGGAATGAATTCAATGTTTTCTTTTTCTGGATTGAAAACAACCCAAATTGTATCACACCATAGGAAACTCAGTTTTGTATCCACAGTCTCTGGTAGTAATGCTAAATTTACTTCCTGGTAACTTGACGGCACGCTTTGATACCAAATTCCATCGATTTTTTCCTTCAGTTTGAATTTTGCATTTCTGTCAAATATCCTGTCCGCATAGTAGTTCGATAGCTTTTAGTCGTTATGGTTTTTTATTTCCGTTTTTGCGAACTCTTCGGAAAAGAATTCTAATATTCTAAACTCCTCTTCATCCCTAAGGAGCTTCCTAATTTCTTCATTCTGTTTCCTTACAACTTCAATGGTCACCTTCTTTAAATTAAGACTTTTAACTTCCTCTATGAATTTTTCAAAATACTTCTCTGGACTTATCATTCGAGCTAAAGACATTGGTTTTTCGATTTTCCAAGTACCCACGTTTAAAAGAAGGCTCTTTTGTTCCTTCAATAGATTGAAGTTAGCACCTCGCGAGAACGTTTCGATGCACGCTACAACTGGCTCTGTCGAAGCATAAAAGATTGATTCACCCGGTTTATTTACGCGCCCAAATTCCGTAATCTTATGTCGATTACCTTCAGATATGTAAGTTAGTTCCTCATATTTTTCGAATGATTTATTGTCTTTATTTGTAATCAATCGAGCCCTGTAAAGAAGATTGGATCGGCTGCTTGTTTGATTAAAAGCATGTGGTCTATTGTCAAAGTCAATCACCGAGATTGGCACTGAGGGCAAATAGGCGTTAAGGATTCGGGTTAATGTATTGTAGTCTACCGTATTAAGAATCTCTCTCGTTTTGACCAAGTCAGAAAGCCTATCCATGATCACTTAAATTGGTCACACCACTCGAATTATTTGTTCCTTACTGGTTACCCTTTGATATAGAGGTTTTATGGTTTTATACCAATTCTTGTACTCGTCCAATTTGTCCGGCAGTCTGTTTTTGATAAACGTCTGAAATGTTCTAAGCGACAATGTCATTCCCCAACTAACAGCAGATTGAGCGTCTTTGGCATATCGTATTTGGACAAAGTCCACAGTATTGGAAGAGTTGGCAAAGATCTTTCCTTGAACAATATCTGTCCCATGTGTTGGCCCTGACCATTCCCGATATAATACTTCGTAAAATGCTGACAGATTAAGTCGTTGCGCGAGTTCTTCAATTTTACTAGGCCCTCCAAAAAGTCGGTACCAAGTAGGGTTTTTCTCTCCCTGATTGACAAGTCTTTGATACTCGGCTTCAGCTTGCTGGTATAATGGCAGTCTAAGTAAGCTTTCTAAGTTACTAATTGCATCAGATAAACCGGGAATTGTCGGAAGCGAAAAATCTGTCAGAAGCTCGTCTTTCTTTATTGATTGCTCTAATTGCTTTCCTTGCTGAGTAGAATTGTCAAGCCTTTTGTAAGACTTAAGCTTTTTATGAGCGTGCCAAACCAAAAACGCCATGCACCGCTGCTCAGTATCCTTTTCAAATAGGTATTCAATTGCGAAGTACGTCTCCAAAGCACCTCTCAAAAGTAATTTAGCTGGGTCGACTGAAGACTTTTTAATAAGAATAGATGCCCCGTCAATTAAATCAAGGAAATGTCTTAATGACAATGTAATTGGTAAGTTGTCCTCATGTCCTCTTGCAGTATCTACGTCCCACTTTACCAAGTTGGAGCCAAAATCGACTATCGCCTCAAGTCCCCATGAGAATGCATTAAGAATTTTCTCTAGTTCCTTGTCCTCAATTTGTCTTGGTATAAATTGGTCAAATGGTTCCATAGAAAAATTGCCGACAACTTCCGAATATAGGCACCCAGTGTTTATTTTTCAAATACAATTTGAAATGGCCATTTCACAGGGGTTTGGCCCAGGTGTAAAATTGCTCGACTTCAATCCGGCAATCGTATCTCAATCCTCATCTTCTTCTCATAATCGCAGCTAAGCCACTTTTTCGCCATCTCAGTTACCACCTCCAACAAACGCTCGACTCTTTCATTCACCACCTTATACTGCTCCGCCACTCTGAGAGCATGAAACACCGTTTGTGAATCGGACTCGGCGACATGAAACGCATGCGTCCATCAATGGAGAGTAGCCGTTGTTATATCTTTATCCGTATCTTTCTTTCGGTGAATGTCCTGTTTGGAGCATCGAGTCTCGGCAGGGCAAGTTTGTAATAGAGAAGTTCATTCTGGAAAGCAATTGAATCAAGACAAAACTCAATTAAGATGGCGTCACAGCCATAATTTTCATCCACAGGTTGTGTCCTCCGAGTAACATAATTTTCTATAAGAATTGGAGTGTCCTTGAACGGCTGTTCCGAGGCTACTAAGTTTCTTGCCGTGTCGTAAAGCAGTGCATTTTCTACCACATACTCCGCGCTGTCCCCTTTCAACGGCAAAAAATAATCGTATCGACCTAGCTTGGTATATTCGTTATGAAGAACTATGAATTGATCGGACTCCCAACTAAAACCGATCGTTTGGGCGGCCATCAAATAATATTTCTCCTTTGACGTTTTCTTAACTGTATTATTCCCCCATTCAAATGTGAACTCTTTGGGCCCGTGGGGTATGAGCTTGTAGTAGTTGCCTTTTGGTGTCGCTATCAAGCTGTCGAGCAGTTTTACCGCAACAGGGAAATCCTTTCTTATAGCTTCTCTTATAGCTTCGTCTTTCGGATCTATCTCCTGAGCCTGTTTTGCCCGGTTACACGAAAGAATTCCAAAAACAACGGTCAGTAAGAGAATCTTATTCATAAAATTGCCAATAGCTGTCTTCAATATATAAACCAAGGAGAGACAAAGCAAAATGTCGCTCACAAATGACTCATTTGAATCGATTATCAAGTGTCTTGAGGCGTTCCTCAAAAAATCCGGCAACCGTATCTCAATCTTCACCTTCTTCTCATAATCGCTACTAAACCACTTCTTCGCAAGCTCAGTTACCACCTGCAACAGACGCTCAACCCTTTCATCCACTACCCTATACTGCTCCGCCAATGCAAGAAAGGCTTCCTGCCAGACCACAATTCCGACCTTACGATTCATTCCTTTGCATTATGAAACACTGCTAATCTCCGAACTAAAGTAACGTCCTTACAATCCCTCGGTTTAATAAACAAATTGATTCTAGAATCAGGAAAAAACATTTGCTTACTGGAAACAATCGAATTCAAAAATTCACTTTCCAAATCCGTTTTGTCAATCAAAGTAGCAAAATTGGTTATCCCCAGACCAATGTATCGAGAAAAGAATACAAGCCAAACCAATTCAAAAGTCGATCGCTTTTGCGACGCCTTCCTTATTTCCGATTCAATCAATTCCCTTAATTGCCCTTTTAAAGCTTTCGATGCATACTTTTCATAAATAGCCTCACAAATTGCCAAAACATGACAGAGAACTTTTTCGGACTCACGCTTCAAAAGCATCAACAAACTTAATGCTTTCATGATCTGCTTCCGTCTAGTGTTCTTTTCCTTCGAAAATTCTACTTTCAGCTCCATGTCATCATTGTATAGTTCACTAAAAAACTTTTCCAGAATACTTGTACCTGGATATTGTTTATGAATATCCAGAGCTTTAAGAAGCGTCAATTCAAATATCTTAAATGGAATTGTTCTTTTGTACTTTAGGGAATAAATGTGGTATTCTCTATCATGATGTCTATAAAGCCCATCAGGTAAAGATAGAACCTTCGTCTTTTGCTCATTAATTAACAAATTAAAATTTATTAATTCGTCGGATAAAACCTTTAGGATTGCTTTAGCATCCTCGTGCGAATTGCATAATATTCTATAGTCATCTTTAAACCTGCTACCAATAAAATCAATTCCTCGGAGCTTCTTTGATACCTTACGATCAATACTTGTCAAAATGATCTCTGCCAAAAGGTCGCTTAAGGCAGAACCCACAGGAATCCCATTTGTCTTTCCGTCGTTCGCATACTGGACAAGACGATCTAATTTATTACCCGTTAATCGTAGTTGTTTATCTTTAAACGCAACTTCTCGGCCATGGATAGCCCATCCAATACTATGTGTATAGACTGAATTGTAAAAATTTGTAATATCGGTTCTGATTATAAAATTGTACTTATGCGCTTCGGCAACCATGTCTTTTTCGGCCATTTCAATCCATTCATAAATCATTCTTCCGGATCGCAAGGCACTTAACTTGCCAGTTTCCTTTGCGTTGACAGGAATTGGAAAACTATATGAATAGATTTTTAAATCAGCATGAAAAAGATGCTCAGTAATCTGATCCCAATCTTCGAGGATATAATAAACCAAATCGTGATAATTATAAGGGTGCTGAATCCCGAATACTCTTGAGGTCAATAAAGATTTCGGATAAGATATTGTAACTAAAGCTCTCCTGGTGGGGTCCCTCAAATCCTTCACGTATGGACGTTTTTTCAGGCCAAAACCACTCACCGCGAATGAAGGTGGCAGTATATATTGCTCAGGATAGTATCCTTCATTCAAAAGCCAATTGGCTACATCGTCCGTGTTCAGCGCTTTAACAAGTTTAGCCGTGTTTTTGAAATGTCTTTCGACTAACGTCATTGATATTGTGGTTTTAGTATTGGGCCCACCAACGAATAGTGATTTTCCGCGAAGTTCAAGCATTGGCATCACGCATATGTTCCGTCCCCGAAGTCCGTCGGATTGCATGACACAAATCCTAGGCCTTAAATATTAAAGTCCTGTTACCGAATGTTGTCAACCAGTATTAATACTATGTTTCATCAATACTTGATAAACATAAGGTAATCAACGATAGCATTCTAAAAAATAAATAATTCAAATGCCTTATTTCATTAATTTCCTTTTTGTCAGTCTCATGATGCCTAATTCGATAATCATTGCCTATTTTAGTTAAAACTATAAATTCTGACTCAAAAAACTCCGAATTGAAGTTTTCAGATATTACGGAGACGAGTTTCGCAGAGGATTGTTTTTTATTCCCGTCATAATAAGTTTTAATCCTTTCAAAAGCATCCCAAAGCTTCTCAATTGCGATTTGTTTATCCTTTGGATTAAAAAACCTTTCTTTAGCTTCCTTAATTAGTTTATTTAGTTCATCATCCTCAGTTTGAACCTGTTCATCAAAAAGCAATTCTGTATTAACATTGAAATCAAGTAAATAAGACAAATCAACTCCCGAGGCAACAGTTAAGCTATCATTAAAAACGTCTTTAAATTCCTTGATTGCTTTTTCGTAATTTTCTTCGAAATCTTGCCCTTTTTCCTTGGCCTCTTTTCGGAAATCCCTTTTGTTGAATATTCCCTTTTCTATAACGACAGAAAGTTCTTTGATTGGCATCTGAAGTAATACATCCTTTACCCAAAACCTTCTGGTTGTTCCATCATGAATATATTCGAAACCTAAATCTGTAAAAAACCTCGTAAGAAAATAGGAACTCCTATATGGGAAACTGTTATTTGACTCTCCACAAACAAATTCAG
This sequence comes from Cyclobacteriaceae bacterium, assembly GCA_040902445.1. Classification (GTDB taxonomy): domain Bacteria; phylum Bacteroidota; class Bacteroidia; order Cytophagales; family Cyclobacteriaceae; genus Chryseosolibacter. Next base: position 40,494 of record JBBDXJ010000056.1, read on the forward strand.
CCAATGCCATTTCAAAATCAGGATTCTCTTGTCGTGCTCTTAAAAGCTTGTATAACTTTAAATCCTTAGGTGAGTTTCTGTCAAAATTGAGAAGAAAAATGGAATCTGATAATAAAGCCTCTGCTTGTTTAAATCCTGCATTATCAATTTGAATTGCCATATCCTAAAATGGTAAATCGTCTGTATTGAAATTGGAATAATCCTCAGTTATTTTATAAAAAGTAATTTGATTAAGTCTATGTTTTTGTTCATCATCCAGCAGCTTCAAAATCTCTTTTTTCAGAGTCCTAAACTCATCCAGATTCTCAGCGGTCAACTCAGTTTTGAAACGTATCAATTCATTTAACCTGTCCTTTAGTAGCTGACTTTTTTCACTGTTGCTCATGTCTGCAGGATGTCAATTTTAATTATGGGAACGGTAATTTGAATAATTCATGGCCGATTTTCTTCAGGTTCAGTTGACGAGCCAAGGCCAATTTAGTAAAGTAAAATTATATCCACTGAACAACTGAACAAGCGCCTTGTGTCGAATATGCACCCGGTTGCATTATTGATCGCGAATACACCTTGTAGGGGCCCTTAGGGGTGTTCCTCATCAGAATCCGGCAAACGAATCTCAATCTTCACCTTCTTTTCATAGTCACCACTGAGCCACTTCTTCGCAAGCTCAGATACTACCCCCAACAAGCGCTCAACCCTTTCATCCACCATCTTATATTGCTCCGCCACTCTGAGCGCATGAAACACCTTTTGCGAGTCAGTCTCGGCGACATGAAACGCATGCGTAATCTGGTTGATATTCGTCCCGATACGTTTGAGCTCTTCGCGGATGCCCACCAGGTCGATCATAGGACCTCTCATCGTGCTCTAAACTGCGAAAAACAAGATCATTCTCTTTCAGACAATTGCCCGCACCAGATCGGCACGGATTGCGTATTGGTATTCTCGGTAAACAATTACCCTTCTCCTCTTGGTCGGCCTTATTGGCTCCTTCCCGGATGCAGGTCCAGATCCGTCGTGAGATCGTTCCATCCCATTTGACAGAATCACCTTAAAACGAGCCTGAGTAAAGATCAGCTCCTTTGCTTCTCAGTTCTTTGCTTTTTGCAGCAAATCTGCCGCTGCCCTTCTGTGGTTTTCATTTTTCGAGCTCGTTGATATTTCTGTAAAAATTGCGATTAGCTTCTTGTCAGGCTCGTCATATATGGAAATATAGTTTGCAAAGTCACCTTCCGTTTGCCTTTTCCTGACACCATACATTGCAAGAAATCCCTCCGGAAAATTTGCAATAGCTTTTACTATAAAGTCAGGCATAGCCTCTGCCAGCTCAGCATTTGTCCTTATACAGTCATCCAAATTTATTAACGCTGAAATGAAGCATGTGTCGCGCTGACTTTCGCCCGACATTATTTCGAATGATTTCCAAACGAGCTTATAATTATCATCGTCCGTTAGAAGCTTAGAAAACAATGATTCACCAGCAAAATAGTCGTAATAACAATAGAGCATTACCAAACTATCAGCCTGCTCTTTTGATATTGAATTAACGTCTACAACATTTCTCATTAATCGCTCCAAATTTGCATCCACCAAATGGTACCGACTAACCGACTCCTCTGAGATCAAGATTTCCATTCGCTTAACTTGTCGTTTTACTTTCTCTGGGTCTCTTGTTGCATTCCATTCGAAATAAAATTGGTATAGGGATGCGCTGTCATCGGGAAAGGTTTTGGCCGCCTTTATAAACACATCCAACAATTCGGACGTTAAACCATTCAACTGATCGGATCCTGGAGGCGGAGAGTCCCTATGTGGGTCCACTTTTGCGTCCCTGGCTTGAGAACTTGGTGTCGTATTCCGGGTGTCATTACTTGATTCACTACCACACGAATAAACCGCGAAAGCACTTACAATCAGTATTGTTGTGATTTGTCGCATTTTTTTTATATTCTCATTTAACATCCCGTACGTCTCAGTTATATACTGCATTCTAGCAATACATTCATTTCTACTGCAACGGGAAAAATAATTCCTGTTACTCAAGAGTTCTCCCTTATCCCTTTGCGCGATAAGTGATCAAATTATCCAGACAATCTATTTTGAATTTCGTCATACTCCAGTTCGCCGTTCCAAAACTTTAACAGTTGTTCCTTCCAAGCAGCGTTCGGTTCATAAAATTCAAGTATTTCCCTTTGTTCTTCCGGATAATCAAATTGCCTCATTCTCTGCAGATTCGAACTGGCAGAAACTGTATCGCCATATGATTCTAATATGCCAATATACTCAAGTCGCAAATTAAAATCTAAACTGTCTTGCTCGAGGTATTTCTCGTATTCTCTTAGCGCTCTTTTGTAGTAATCTTCAGACTTAAGAGAATCACCATCCAGTTCATAATATAAGGCTCTTTGTGCAACGTAAAAAGGTTTTGTTGGCCTGAGTTCTTGCATTTTAGAATTCGTCTCTAAAAGCCCGTGAATATCTTTCTTTCTAAAAAGCAGCATCGCTTTGTGAGCATAAGCGCTAATGTTCTCATCATCAACTTTCAATGCCATATTTGTTAATGACAAGGAACTGTCAAGTTTCACTTCCTCGCTTGACTCAGAAAATAAGTACACATCCATCGCCTTCTTCATTAATTCATTTGATTTATCCGCTTGTTGGCATGAAATCAATGAAATGCAACCAAGGATCATTAGTATTAAAGCTTTACTCATATCATTCAATCAATATTATCCAAAACAGGCCGGATGTAAATATTGGCAGGTCGGCCTCGTCACGGGTGAATTGTTATCGGTGTCCCAATATCGACTCTTTCGTAGAGTTCATCCATCTCGTCGTTGGTTAAGGCTATGCATCCCGCTGTCCAATCCAGCATTCTTTGAAATTTCCCTATGAAACCAAATCCATTTCTAATTCCATGAATTTTGATATCGCCTCCAGGATTTAAGTTCCTTTTTTTCGCGTCTTCAATGTCACCGCCGTTCGGGTACGAGACACCTAGATTTTTGTGATATACGCTTTTTGGATTCTTGTCATTAATCGTGTAATGCCCTTCAGGCGTCCTTTTGTCCCCCTCAAATTCTTTGTCTCCTTTCGGGTTTCGGCCAAGGGATATGCGGTATGATTTTATCAGTTGTTCGCCCGAGTATACCTCCATTCTTCTCTCACTCTTTTTTACGACTATCCTGTCGATTTTCTGGCCCGTCGATAGTCTTTCTTCCGGGAACAAGTAATAGACCGCTCCTATCAGTATTAACAGTCCGGATGTCACTATTGTCCACCTTTTCATTGTCGTATAAGGCTGCCCCCCCACGCTTAGCTCTTGTTCCCAGCTGTGCGCCAGTCCACTCTTATGTTAGTACGTAAATATTAATGTTATCTTTCCTATGCTCGGGTCTCACCTTAATCATTGTCAAAATAAACTCTGTCAATCGGATTTCGTCAATCTGAATCTGTCCCAATGAAATATTTAGTTCCTGCGCTCCAATGTCCTTACTAAACTTTGATAAGGATTTAACTAATTTTCCCTTTTTTCTCGATGGTTCATACTTCTCGTCGACTATCAAGCAAACAAATTTCTGTCCGTGAATGTCCATCGGGTAAGCATCTTGAATAACGTCCCAGTTAATAAAGTCTTTATAAGTTGTCCGGTCAAAAATTCCTATTTCATTTATTATGATTTGCGGTCTCCTGTCGAGTAGGTGGAATAGTCCAACTGGATAGCCCAGTCCGAAAAAACCAATGTTCAGATACCAAATCCATTTTGGAGTATCTGTCTTTGTCAGCATAAATCCTCCGCCAATTACAAATATTGAACAAAGGAGAATCAGTTTTATCGCTCTAAACGGTGACTTATACAATTTAATATCCATTTGATAAGAGTCGAATCAATCTTGGCGCACTGCTGGCAACTTCGGAATATATGAAACTGATGCATACATCTCAAGTCATATGTTCAAAAATTATAGTTTTAAGCTAGTTATCAAGATGCCTTAGGGGTATTCGTCCCCAAAATCCGGCAACCGAATCTCAATCTTCACCTTCTTTTCATAGTCGCCGCTGAGCCACTTCTTTGCAAGCTCAGTAACAACCTCTAACAAACGTTCAACCCTTTCATCCACCATCTTATACTGCTCCGCCACTCTAAGAGCGTGAAACACCTTTTGCGAGTCGGAATCGGCGACGTGGAACGCATGCGTAATCTGGTTGATATTCGTCCCGATACGTTTGAGCTCTTCGCGGATGCCTGCCAGGTCGATCATAGGACCTCTCATCGTCGTGTCGACGGCGAAAAAAAGAATTTTCTCTTTTACCACGATCCTCCTCACCAGCTCTCCAACAGACTGGCTGTTCGTATTTTCTACCAGGTATAACAGATGCTGGTATGTCTTTTCATTGAAACGCACGCCGACTTTACGAGTCAATAACGTTTCGCGTTTTGGAATTCTTCTTCTTGTCATGTCTGAAATATTTTAAGTTAATCGACTCAAAAGCCCGAGTTCCGAGGGCTTTTCGCCCGGAATGACCATCGGAAATGACGGTCAAACTCTAATGCGCTAGCATTTGTACATCTTGCTGTGCACAGAAAACAGTGCACCGGTATTCTTAGGGCTGTTGTCTAATCTGTTTCTGTTAGAGAAATGACTAAGACCATCTTAATTTTAGGGGTTTTAAAGCACTGGATTCGGCAATGCTCCGGAGGGCGCGCACCGCTACGCTGGAGCATTCCCACGCGCCGTATTTTCTTTCTTCACCAGCCTCACCAGACCAGGAATGACGACCAATTCAGTCCCGATTAAGGTCCTCCGCCACCTTGCCAAGGTGCCGATGCGACCTGCGTTGACCTTAGCATCACCTTCGGCAGATTTTCCACCATTGACTGCTGACCTTGGAACCACCTTACTGGAAAATTGCAGGCAATTGAAAAGGTCGGTGAAGAAGGAAGGAACACCTTTTGTCAAAATCATAAGGTGCCCCTTCCCGGGACCGTGCCGATGCGTCTACCTTTCCGTGACCTTATCACCATTAAGCATTCTGGCGATGTCCTCGTATCGGTAGAACATGATGCCGCCCAACTTCTGGTACGGCAAGATGCCTTTGATGCGGAGGTTTTGCAGGGTACCATGAGAGATGCCGAGCATCTTCCGGACTTCGGAGCTTTTTAACCATTCCTTTTGGGACGAATTGTTGGCGGGCTGGATCAGCGCCTTCAGGTCTTCCAGCAGCTGCAGACGGAATTGCTGCAGGTCTTCGATTGTGATAATTTGTTGTGCCATATGCTAAATGTTT
>JBBDXJ010000057.1:0-5758 GCA_040902445.1 Cyclobacteriaceae bacterium
AGGGAAATAGTCCTTCATCCTTCACTGCCCCATCATTACAAAGGCTCCCCAATAGTAGGGTTCCTTGTATTTTGTCATGAGTTGAAGTTGGGCTTGTTTAAAGGCTTTTTGTTTGTTTCGCAATTTGATCCAGTTGGCATAAAAGCTTTTCATGAGTTGTTGGGTAGCGGTGTCGTCCACTTTCCACAGGCTCATGATCAGCGCGTCTGCCCCCGCCACCAGGAATGCGCGTTGCAACCCGTAAACACCCTCTCCCGCTTTTACATCACCCAATCCTGTTTCGCATGCGCTCAGCACAATTAGTTGTGTTCCTTCAAGGTTCATATTCATGGCTTCATAGGCGGTGAGTATGCCGTTATCGTTGCTTATCAGATTTGGTGTTGAAGCTCCGCTCAAGGTTTTTGCTGCGCCTGCCAGCATAATGCCTGATCGCAGTAATGGATTGTCGTTGGCATTTTCAAGGTGAATGCCGAAGGCTGATCCTGTACTTTCAACATCTTCAAGAAAGTAGCCGTGGGTGGCGATGTGCAGCAACTCCGGACCTTTTACGGATTTTAATTTTGCTTCTGTTGCTGATGTTTGTGTAAGGACATTCAACTGATATCCTGCTGTTTTCAGAATAGTTGAAATACCATCGATCTCAACTTTGGTTCCGGGCAACGCGGTAACACCTGGCCCTCCGTAATCCGGGAATCCCAACAATGTGGCATTTTTCGCGGGAACAACCGGTTTTTTATTTTTTAAGGCGATCAGGTCTTTCGAATTTCCCAGGATGGTCAGATCAAATCGGTTTATAATATAGTCGGCGCCTGGTTTTTTCAGCGTATTTAAGTTGATCTGATTGAAGACACCGTCAGGTGAAAAGTAGATCACTTTCTTGTTTTGAAGATCGGTTTCAATACGCGCCCAGTATTGATCATAGGAATAATCATCCTGGACTTTTTGTTGAATTGCATTGCGGTAAAATTTGGCATATCTGGTTTCCAGTTGCTGGCCGTTCTCCAATACTTTCATCAACGGGCTTCCAAGGCCTTTTTTCAGGATCAGCGCAATGTATTTTGATTCATTTGTGAAAGCCTGCCCGAAGTTTCTTACGCGGATGATTTCCACCACGGCTTCATTTTCAGCAAGAACGTCCCGTATCCTGGAAAAACTTATTTTCGAGGCGCTATATCCTTCAGAGAAATCTTTAGACCGTTCCGAAAGTTTTTTTTCCATGGCATTGGTAGCCTGTTCAATGGAGTCAAGGTTTATTTTTTGTGCTTTAAGTTCGCTTTTGGAATATGCATAAAGACGGGCGAGTTGTTCCTTCTGGTCCATCCAGGTTATATAGTCTTTAATAAGCAATCCATCTTTGCTGTTGAAAATAGTTTGCTTGACTTTATTCGTTGAATTCAAGAGCAAAGCTTTTGTTGCTATCTGATAGTCAAAAAGGTCGTTAACCATTTTTGGAATTGCCGGACCAGCTTCGACTGCGAAATTGTAAAAGCGCTGAAAACGCGGCGAAAGAATATCCCAGTATTTCGTTTTCTCCGCTTCACTCATTGGAGGAAAGTATGTATTGATAAACTCAAGCGATCTTGCCATTAGCTCCTGATAGAGGGAATATGCTTTCTCAGGGGCTTTGTTCTTCCAGTGGTAAATGGCAAGGTCTTCCTGTGACTGGACGTAGTGCGGATGATTTTTACCCAACATTTTCTCACGAATGACAAGTGCTTTTTCCAATAAGGGCAATGCCTCCTCATACCTCCCACTGTACCTGTAAAAATTACCCAGGTCGCTTATCACTTTTGCGTATGCAGGATTTTCCTCGCCAAAACTGTTCTTGTAAATGGCAGCCGCGTTCTTGAGAAGGTTTTCAACTTTGTCTTCTTTACCCATCAGCATGTAAAGCCCTGCCTGGTTGCTCATCATACTGGCGTAGTCAGGATTAGTCTTACCCAAGCGCTTTTCCATGCTGAGATAAATAGTTTCTGCTTCAGGATAGCGCCCGACCTGCTGATATAGCAAAGCGAGGTTTGAGAGGAATTTGAGATGGTTTTTGGATTTTTTGCTTTGCAGTTTTTCCGCTACTTCAATGGCTTCTTTCAGCGACCTTTCCGCTTCTTCGAAACGACCAATGGCCTGGAAAAGCATTGCCTGATTATTGAGAACAATGCTATAAGGCATGGATGATTTCAATTGGCTGGAGGCGATGATCGACAAAGCACTGGTCAGCGTTTTTTCCGATTCGTTGTAACGTCCCAGATTATAATGCAAGACACCGTAGTTGTTTAGCGACGAGGCCATGCCGATGTTATTTTCTCCGAACTTGCTTTTGCGAATATCAAGGGCGCCCGCGGTAAATCCTTCCGCCTGTGTAAACCTGCCCATAGTGGCATACAACAAACCCTGGCTTGAAATCGTCTTAAGATATCCCAGGTTTTCGGTGAGATTCGTTTCCTCATAAATGCTTTTCGCCGCCGTAAATCTTTTTTCGGCTATTGCGAAATTGCCTGAACCATAGGCCAGCTCTCCGGATTCCAGCTGAAATCTAGCGCGTTCTTCATCGGTGAATTCAGTGTTATTGTAAAGGGACGAACCAAGGTTTATCAAAGATGATGCTTTGGCCATCCGTTCGCCTTTCTCCTGCACATCAAATAATCCAGCGTTATCACTGATCAGGATAGCGTAATCGAAATCCGTTGAGTCAAATTCCGCCCTGGCTTTTTCCATATTTTTTAAAAGGGACCCGGTGGCTTTGTTCAGGTTGTCTTTTGTAGCAAGACTTCTCGCTTTATTATTGGCAGCATTTTTAAGATCTCTCAGAAGTTGGGCATTAACCTGAAAACAAAACATGTAAACCATAAGCCCACTTGCCAGCGCTCGAATCGTAAATGTGTTCATGTGTTGAAGTGTTGATGTGTTGGTGTGTTGAGGTTGTTATTTGCTTCTTATACCTGCCAGATTGTTTAATCATTTTTAATTGTATTCGTGCGGCTCGTCATTCAGGCAAAGTAGTTGTCAGACGGCACTATTAATATCTCGAGGACTCGCTGGTACTTCATAAAAAAAGTTTTCGGGAAAGTCACGTAATAAGCACGATCACAAGAACCGTCAGATTCGCAGATATCAAAAATTCCCAAAACACATTGTAGATCACATACACCAATACATCAGCACCTCAACACATTTAAAAAGAATCACATTCGCGGTATGCTTTGATCAGGGCAAGTTCTCCCTCTTTGCCGGGTTGTGCGTTCCCGTGTTCCATGCCCCAAACTCCGCGATATCCTTTATTGTACACGTGTTTGAAAAGATTTTTATAATTGATCTCCCCCGTGGTTGGTTCTTTTCGTCCCGGGTTATCGCCGATCTGAAAGTAGGCAATCTCTTCCCAGCACATGTCGATGTGTGGCAGTAAATGGCCTTCATTCCGCTGCATGTGATATACGTCGTATAATATTTTGCAAGATGGACTGTTCACCGACTTGCAAAGTGCATAGGTCTGGTCAGAGTGTCTCATGAATAGGTCGGGAGTATCGCTCAGAGGTTCCAGCACCATAATTAATCCAGGGGGTTCAAATATTTCTGCGCCGCGCCTTAATGCATCCACCACATTGGATGTTTGTATTCCCATGGGTAAGCTGCGGTCAAAAAACCCCGGGACAACCGTCATCCATTTTGCATTTACGCGTTTGGCTGTCTCCACACATTTTTTGCAGGTGTTGACAAAAGTATCTTTAAATTCCTGCTTACCGGTTGTCAGGGAAGTCTTCCAGTTATCGCCGCCCTCGACAACAAACACACCCATGGTCATGCCGAGGCGTGTCAGTTCGTTGCCAATTTTTTCCTGCTCTTCCACTGAACGACGCAGCATTCCATTGTCTTCAATCGCGCGGAAGCCCTGGTCATGCATAAATTTTATCTGGTCGACAAAATTTTTGCCGGCGTGGTTGGAAAACATTCCATCATGAGGGGCATAATTCAGTTTAAAAGTTTTTTCCGCGAAAAAATTCTTTTGGGTTTCTGTTTTACCCAGAGATTGGCTCATTGGAATCGCAGAGGCGGCAACGGCCATACCGTTGCGCAGGAAATTTCTTCTTTTCATTTGAAAATATTTATGTGGACGGAAATTACACCTGTAAGCAAGCTGAAGTCAGGGCTGGAGACAGACCCTTTAATATATGCAGACGGATAAAAAGAATTGTGGTTATGTTCAGCCATTTCGTCAGGTTAGGGTAATAAAACATTTAAAACAGTAGTATTCTAAACCCCATCAAGTTAAAAACATTTTTGGAAAAAATTTTCATTGCCGTTTGTCTATTATTGGCACTGCCTTTCCCTATTTCCTTGTACCCTATATCCTTATACCCGTATTTCTTCGCACCTTTGCCACTTCAAAAATTCAATATCTGTAATGAAACTTCATCGCACTACTTCGGAGGCAGTAATTCAGGCGCTACGCCTGATTTTTGAGGAGAACAGGTATGCGGATAAGGTCATTGAGAAAATCCTGAAACAAAATTCACGATGGGGCGCCCGCGACCGGCGGTTTATCGCGGAAACAACGTATGATATTGTCAGGTGGTACAGGTGGTTCCGTGAGCTGACCCAGGCCAAAGGCACCGATTTCTGGAGACTTTTAGCCGCCTGGTGTATTTTAAGTGAGGTTGACCTTCCGGAATGGGAAGAATTTCAAGGCGTATCCCGGGCTGACGTTCTCGAGCGTGAAAAAAGGACCATGTACAGCCGAAAGATAAGAGAATCAATTCCGGACTGGCTTGATGAATTGGGTGAACAGGAGCTTGGCAAAGAAAAATGGACTGCTGAATTGTCCGCCCTTAATGAAGAGGCGCCCGTGGTACTTCGCACCAATACCCTGAAGATCAAAAAAGAAGATTTACAGGTCACTCTTCAGGAAGAAGACATCGGCACCATTTTGCTGGAAGATTTTTCTGACGCCCTCGTGCTCGAAGAAAGACAAAACATCTTTACCACCCCCGCTTTCAAGGAAGGTCTCTTTGAAGTTCAGGACGCCGGGTCACAAGCAATTTCACCCTTCCTCCGAATCACTCCCGGCATGAGGGTGATCGACGCATGTGCAGGGGCCGGTGGAAAAGCATTGCACCTGGCTGCGCTGATGAAAAACAAAGGAAGGATCGTTGCCATGGACACCGAAGAATGGAAACTGGACGAACTTCAGAAACGCGCGCGCAGGGCAGGGGTTAGTAATATGGAAGCAAGGGTGATTGAATCGGGCAAAACCATTAAGCGACTTGCCAGTTCCGCTGACCGTTTATTGCTGGATGTGCCGTGTTCGGGACTTGGTGTACTGAAAAGAAATCCGGATGCTAAATGGAAATTGTCGCCTGAATTTATCAGTAAGATAAAAGACCTGCAGCAACATATCCTTCAGGATTATTGTGACATGCTAAAACCCGGTGGTTTGATCGTGTATTCCACGTGCAGCATTCTTCCATCGGAAAACGAAAAACAGGTCCAACAGTTTCTTTCCGATAAAAAAGAAACATTTGAGCTGATGGAAGAGAAGCACATTCTTCCATCGGAAGGGTTTGACGGATTTTATATGGCGTTGATTAAAAAAATTGGTTGAGAGCCGATACGTCAGATATCCACCGAATCGTATACAATCACTTTTTCCCACAGGTGAGAACACCGTTCCACAAATTTCTTGTGGATGGGGTGTACCTGGTAAATATCCTGACCGGCGACATCGTCAAAGAAGATCAGTTCGGAGGCGCTGTAACTGGAATCC
>JBBDXJ010000057.1:5768-45335 GCA_040902445.1 Cyclobacteriaceae bacterium
TCCGTGCTGGCAGGAATTCCGATATGAATCCTGCGCACTGACTCGATCCGCTCAAGGGTTTTTAGTCCGGCAAGCAATTTATTCAGATCCTCCGTCGAGTCTGGGTTTTTCAACCAAAAGAAAACGTGATGGGCGAGTTGTTTTTTATTTTTAGATTCCATACCGGTATTTTTATTTTTTGTCACAAGAACACAAAGGTTTTGTTTTCTTAATTAAATTAAATCAATTTTTCGCTGCATAAAGATGATGCAGAAGGCATCTACTTCAAATACTCCGGCAGATGAATACCTCGCTTTAGAACTGGGTCCGGTATCGGAATCATCCTTTGCAGTTGAAGGGGAACCACAAGAAATTCTGCCATAAGTTATTTTTTTATTTCGAGCATGATCTTTCCAAACTGGTCAGCATTTTCCATTCTTTGAAAGGCCTCGTTAATTTCTGAAAGCCGAAAGGTTTTATCCAGCACGGGTTTGATGGTGCGGCTCTCGATATAGTGAAGCATGGATAAAAACTCATCGCGCGTACCCATTGTTGTACCGAATATTGAAATTTGTTTCCAGTACAATAAGCGCGTCGCGATTTCGGTAATGTTCCCCGCGGTTCTTCCAAAGTTTACAATGCGCCCTCCCGGCAATGCGAGGTCAATGAGCTTTCCGAATTGATTTCCGCCTGCGCTGTCAATAATGATATCGAAGCCTCCCGCTTCTTTTTGCGCTTTTTCGACCCACATCGGATCTTTGTAATTAAAGCCGCCCAGGGCACCCATTGCTTTTGCCCGTCCAAGCTTGTCTTCCGAGCCTGATGTAACGTACACCCTGGCATTATACGCCAGCGCAAACTGCAGAGCCCACAAAGCCGCGCCGCCACCGATGCCTGTGATCAGTACTTTTTCATTGTTTCGCAAACGCGCTTTGGTGAAAAGGGCGCGGTAGGCGGTAAGGCCAGACAACGGCACGGCTGCAGATTCCTCATCGGAAAGGTGTTCCGGTTTTTCGAAAATATATTTTTTTGAAATGGCCAGATATTCCGCAAAGGTCCCGTTGTCCGGAAATCCAAGTATGCGAAAAGCATTTCCCTGGACCATTGGATTATTTCCCCAATCCAGGCTTGGATTGATCACAACCTCTGCGCCCACCAGCAAAGGATCGGCATCTTCACCAACATCCTCAACGATCCCGAAGCCATCGGATCCGAGAATAATTCCGTCAGGGAAATGTTGTGACTGTTCCTGCATCAGCCAGATATCCCTGTGATTTATGGCTGCATATTTCATCTTTATGAGAACCTGATCCTTTATTGGCCGTGGCTTTTTATACCCTTCTATATTGAGCGGAAAATCCTTGCCTTTGAATACAGCGGCTTTCATGCAATCCTTAATGTTTTCTATTAACGATGAAACAATTCGGAAACTGGCTCATCCCGATCCTGGGGTAATAGTTTGTTGCAGCTGGCGCCGCAAGCAGGATCAACATGGTTTGCATTCCCGCAGTTTCGTGTGTCAAACGGACCAATTCTTTACCAATACCCTGATGCTGATAAACTTTATCAACTGCAAGGTCTGATAAATAACAACAAAAGGAGAAATCAGTGAGCGCGCGGGAGACTCCCACTAATTGATCGCCAGCCCAGGCAGTAACTATAACGTTGCCATGGTCGAGCATTTTTTGCAACCTCTCAGGATCATCCACCGGCCTGCGTTCATCCAGGGTAGACCGCTTCAGTACATCAATAAAATCCTGCACAGTAATTTTCATGTTACTGCGGTACGTAATGTTACTGGACATGAGTTTTGTAGGCGCTGGTATGTGATCAAACTTTTACAATGTAGTTCCAACCGTAAGGATCACGTTCAAGTCCAAGCCGCATGTTGTTTAATTTTTCTTTTACCTGTTGCTGGAAACTTGTTGGTCCGGCAATCGGTATCTGATAATCTTTTCCGTCGATATGGATCACTGCAATGGGGGCCACAACGGCGGCGGTACCTGTGCCAAATGCTTCTGTTAAAGTGCCTTTTATAAAACCTTCCTTGATCTCTTCCATGGAGATCTTTCTTTCCTCCACCGGGTATATGGCCATATCTTTGGCCAATGTGAGGATGGAGTCTCGGGTAATTCCTTCAAGAATTGCCGAGGTTAGGTTTGGTGTGACGAGTTTTCCGCCAAGGACAAACATTACATTCATCATTCCAACTTCATCAATATAGCGGTGTTCTTTATGATCAGTCCATAAGATCTGATCGAAGCCTTCCTCGCGGGCAATCTGCGTCGGATAAAAAGCGCCACCGTAGTTGCCGGCGCATTTGGCAAAACCGGTTCCGCCTTCCGCCGTACGAACAAAATGGCTTTCAACTTTAAGCCTGTACGGCTTGTTTTGGTAGGGTCCAACGGGGGATGTCATGATCACAAATTTGTATTGATCTGACACTTTCACGCCGAGGCGTGATTCGGTGGCAAACACCAATGGCCTAATATACAAGGTAGCCCCATCTGCGTCAGGTACCCATTGCTGATCAACTTCAATCAGAGCCTGCAATCCTGAAATAAACATTTCTTCCGCAATGGCCGGCATGCACATTCTTTCAAGCGATCGGTTTAAGCGAGCCAGGTGCTTTTGTGGCCTAAAAATATTGATGTCGCCCTCGCTTGTCCGGAAAGCTTTCATACCCTCAAATACAGCCTGGCCATAATGAAGGGATAACATGGCTGGCGTGATACGGAGCTCGCCGTACGGCACTATAGTTGGAGTATTCCACTGGCCTTTATTATAGTCGGCCATCAGCATATGGTCGGACAAGTGGGCGCCGAATTCGAGATTTTTAAAATTAACTTCTCCGATTCTTGAATTTTTAATACGCTCAACTGGTATTGTGGAGGTCAGGATTGCCATAAATTAAATTTTTGAAAGCGTGAATTTCATCATTAAAGTTGAATATTTCTAAAGGTCAAAAAGTTTTATGCTTTTTTCTCCAGCCTGACGATAGTTCCCTCAAGTCGTTCCAGAAAAAAAGGGAACATACCTGCTGGAATGCCGAACTGAAATTTGCATTCGAACCAATCAGGCTTTTTCATAACAGTTTACTTCAGGTATATGATAAAGCGGAAAATTCACTGATCGTGCAATGAAGCACATGTAGTGCGCATCATTGTGAAGGGCTTTGGCTTTTTCAACCATGCTGAATTCGGTTACTGTCACCAGCGGATGCAGCGTAACCTTCGTAAACTGCCCGCTTCCATCCTGGTTTTCCGCCATCTCGCCGACAGCGTGATCGAGATAATCAGTCACCACAACGCCATTGATTGCGCAGAGGTGTAAGTACCAAAGCATATGGCATCCGGATAGAGATGACACCAAAAGGTATTCTGGTGTAACTTTGGATTTGTCTCCTCTGAACGCGGCATCTGATGATGCGTGAAGGAGCGGCTTACCTTCAATTGCAATATCGTGATCACGGGAATAGGCTTTGTAATCAAGCGTTCCTTTTCCCAAATTTCCTTTCCATGAAATGGTGGCGGTATAATGGTGTAATTTCTCCATCTTCAATTGAGTTCTTTTTTCATCAGCCAGTCAGTTTGGGAGTCATTTCCCAGCATGAACGTGTGTTGACCAAATCTGACGAAACCGTTTTTTTCATAAAAGGAAATAGCCCTTGCGTTATTTTCCCAAACACCCAGCCATAAAGTCTGGCATCCCTTTTTCCTGGCAAAGGCCAGACAGGTTTGCATGAGCATATAGCCTACCCTTTTTCCAAGGTATTCTTTATGGGCGTACAATCTTTCAATCTCAAGGACGGCAGTATCTTTTATCTCTTCGGGTGCTGCCGATGCTTTCATCTTGGCGTATCCCGCGGCTTTCCGGCCGTCGAAGGCCAGAAAAAATACGGTGCCCGGTTGTTTCATTTCCTGTTCAATTATTTTCTTTGTAAAAGTCTTATTTATATACAGGATCATGTTCTCGGGAGTATTGAACTCATCAAAAGAGTCGCGAAAAGTTTTGATGCCGAGGGAAACCAGGGTGTCAACATCCTTTTGATTGCAGGTTCGTACCGAAATGCCTTCATTCATCTTTGTGAGTGTTATAGGTATCAGGTTAAGCAAGGGTCAATTCCATTTTAATGTTTGTGCGTTTATAAGGGCCATCCACCGGAATTTCCCTGAAACCAAGTTTGTAATACAACGCCATGGCTGATTGAAGCATCGTATTTGAATAAAGAATTACTTTTTTCCCGCCTGAATTTTTTGCTCTCGCGATAGCAGCTTCTGCAAGCCCACGACCGATTTTTTTCCCCTGAAACTTTTCATTCACAGCCATCTTTGTCAATTCGTAAACGCCAGGAGAAATAAATTTTAGAGCGACCGTGCCCGCCATTTCACCATTATACGCTGCCATGAATATACTTCCGCCTTTCTTAATAATATATTCCTCCGGGTTTTGCAGGATCGCGTAATCCAGAGGCTCCATGGAAAAGTATTTTTCAATCCACTGACGGTTTAGCGTTTCAAATGAGGTTTGATGCGCCGGCTTATAGTCAAGAATTTCAAATGCAGTTTCCACCATTTTTATTTTGATCACTGAATATCCATGCACTATCCTGTGGGCCAGCTTGAAAATATTTTCTCGCCAAAACAGCTTTAAAGTGCGATACTAACGGCCTGCTGTAAATTGGGTTTTCCAGACTTCTTTTACCTGGTAGCCCTTGTTCACTATATAGATTCCTGTTATTGTCAGGATCATGGCGATCCATATCTTTGCATTCAGTGCTTCATTCAATACGAACCATCCAAGTACTACGGCTACAAGCGGGTTGATATAGGCGTACAGGGAAACTACTGTCATGGGCAATTTTCTCAATGCGTAAGCGTAGGCCGCATAGGCGATCAGCGACCCAAAGACTATAAGATACAAAAATGACCAGATCACTTCGCCGCTCCAGGTAATGGTGCGCAGATCGTCAAAGGCGAAACTGAAAGGGAATAACAGAAATCCGCCAAAAAACATTTGCAAGCCAGCGTTTACAAATGGATCGCTTTCAGTGTGGTGTTTTTTTATCCAGATGCTCCCACCTGCCCAGGCAACGACAGCCAAAAAAGTGAAAACAATTCCAACGATATATTCGGTTTTTGAAAAGCCTGCTATGTGTTCGCTGAAGATCATTACAATGCCTGCCAATCCAAGGATCACTCCAAAAATGATCGGCAACGTAGGTCTTTCATCGCGATGGATCATCACGTTGATGAGAATGACCAACACAGGCATAAGCGAACAAATAATGGCTGCGACTCCGCTGGGAATGTGCATCTCCGCCCAGGCCACCAACCCATTACCCATAGAGATCATGAAAAATCCCGCAATCGCCTGACGCCATAGATGATCTCTCGAAGGAAAAACCGCTTTTCCCACCGTGAACATAAAGGTCAGCAACAGCAGGCCCGCAGTTGTTTGCCTTATCGCGGTAAAGAGAAAAGGCGGAAAGTGTAATACAGCTATCCGCAACGCGAGATACGTTGTGCCCCAAATAATACAAACTGCAGCTAAAGCCAGATAGGGTAAATAGGATTGACGGTTGTTCATCGGAGAAAACGTATCTTAAAAATACAGGTTATTGGTTGATATTTTAGCGCCTCAAATTTCGGTGCTTTGACGCAGAAAAAACAGTTTCAGTTTTGTGAATTTTGACAAGATCAGTTTGGTGGGGAGCCCACGTCCAAGGGCCAAATTGAGCTAAAACAGATATTAATACTCCCATTTTAGATGATTGCACGCCATAGTCGAGTTGGGGGCTGAAGCCGCGACTTTTCTTTAATTGCTGAATGCAATCGATTTCATTTTTTTTATTAAATTGATACTCCTCCTGAGGCGAAAGAATTTTTGGATTCGGTAAACGATCAGTAAAAAAGCAAAGATTACCAATGGCTGTTCAGGTTCCGCAGAAATAGCAGTGTAGTTGATTAAGGAACTGATGGCTGAAAAACGATTGACAAGATTTTACCGTTCGATTTATATGCAACAATTTAAACCCTAACCTATGAAAAAATGCTACCTTCTGTTTTGTACGCTTTTGTTTCTGCATCAATGCGGATTCGCACAGACCGGTGACGTGTCTGTTGCCCTGGCGGTATCCCAATCACAAAAATCACTTTTACCGGCGGCGAATTCAAAAGCTGGCGTACCTGAAAGTGCGCTCGTGGTAAGCGCAGTTGCCGTGACGGGTCTTGTTACCGACGAGAATGGACAGGGCTTTCCGGGTGTTAACATTATCGTCAAAGGCACTACCACCGGAACAACCACCGATGTAAACGGGCGATATGCGCTGCAGGTTGAAGACGACAATGCGGTTCTTGTTTTTTCCTTTGTTGGATATGAGGAGCAGGAGATCAGTCTCGGGGGTAGAACGGTGCTGGATGTGAAGATGGAGCCCAACCTTCAGGCCCTCGACGAAGTGGTAGTGACTGCCCTTGGTATTGAGCGGTCACAAAAAAGTTTGGGATACGCGACGACAAAGGTAAATTCCGAAGAGCTCACCATAAACCGGACACCTAATTTAATGAATGCACTCCAGGGAAAAATCGCCGGCGTAAGCATTTCAGCTTTGGGAACCGGACCTGGCGGTACTTCTAAAATCCGTATCCGGGGTCAATCTTCTATGTCCGGACAAAACAATCCATTGATCGTTGTAAACGGTGTTCCTATTGATAACACAAATTTTGGAACTAACCAGGGAAATGCCGCATCAGACAATTCCATTCAGGTCAGAGGCGGTGGCGTTTACTCTGACGGCGGTGATGGACTCTCCAGTATCAATCCTGACGATGTTGAGAGTATGACAATCCTTAAAGGAGCAGCTGCCTCTGCACTATATGGATCACGCGCCCAGAATGGTGTTATAATGATCACCACTAAAACCAAAGGTGAGGGAAGAGGTTTCGGCATAACCTATAATATGAACTACACAAACGAAACCCCACTCGATTTTACAGATTACCAATATGAATATGGCCAGGGTGAAAACGGAATGAGGCCGACCTCGCCCAATCCCACCTCGGGTCAATGGTCTTTTGGAGAGAAATTTCAACCGGGAATGACCCATATACTGTTTGACAATCTTACTGTTCCGTACGAACCTCAACGAAATAGAATAAGGGATTTCTTCAGGAATGGTCAGAACCTGACGAATACCATTACCCTCGCGACCAATAGTGAAAAAGGTGGATTAACCTTTTCAATGGCGAATCTGACCAGCAAGGGAATTGTGCCCAATAATTCTTTTACCCGAAAAATTTTCAATCTTGGTTTTAACTATGCGTTATCGGAAAAATTCAGTTTTAAAGGAAATATTAATTACTCCAATGAGTATAATAAGAATCCTCCCAACATAGCCAACCAGGATAACTCAATTCCAACCTCGATATTTGTCCTGTCGAACTCAATGCCACTGGAAGTGCTTGACGCGAACAAATACAACGCTCAGGGCAATGAGTTTATTTATTCAAGGTTTATGAATCGCACCAATCCATACTGGGTGCTGGCAGAGCAGTTTAACAATATTCGGAGGGACAGGATCTTTGGAAACTTTTCATTAAAATATGATATTTTAAAAGGTGTTTATATTCAGGCGCGCGCAGGTCAGGATTACTGGTCGCGTGACCAGGATTATAACAATTTTCCAACAGGCCACGCTTCAAGAGCAGCGGCGCCGGCAGGCTTTGTCAATGGAGTGTATACACAGGAAGCAAGAAGGTTCCGCGAACTGAACTCGGATCTTTTGATATCAGCATCGCGTGAGTTTGGTGATATTGGAGTAAACCTGACCGTCGGTGGTAATCAGATGACCAGGCGTTCAGATGTCAACAGTGTCCAGGTAACCGATTTTGTTGTACGGGGTCTCTACACTGTGCAGAACGGACGGGCGAAGGATCCAACTTACGGAATGAGTGAGTTGGCAGTCAACTCACTTTATGGATCTGCAGAGTTATCCTACAAGAGATTTCTATTTTTAAATGGCACACACCGCAACGACTGGTTCTCTACGTTATCGCCTGAAAACAGAAGCATTCCGTACTCATCAATTTCCGCAAGTTTCGTCTTCTCTGAATCAATGGATATGCCGGCATGGTTAAACTTCGGTAAAGTCCGGCTTGCCTATGCTGAAGTGGGTAGTGATAGTGACGTTGGTCCTTATTCGGATATTTTATTTTATGCTATTAATGCTAACCTGGCTACGAATCCCGCTGGAGCCGCTCAGCCTGTTGGCGGTCCAAGCGGTACCACCCTTCCAAATTCTAACCTGAGGCCTATGCGTACGGGCGAAACAGAGGCTGGTTTAGAATTAAGATTGTTTAATAACCGGGTGGGGCTTGATTTGTCTGTATATCGTAAGATCACTACCGACCAGATCGTTCGCGCGCAAATTTCTGATGCTTCGGGTTTTGTCGATACCAGGATCAATAGTGGGGAAAGCGAAAATAAAGGCATCGAAATGATGGTGAATGTTGTGCCCCTGATGACCAATGATTTCCGATGGGATCTGACCTTCAATGGGGCGTATAATATTACCAAGGTGTTAAGTATACTCACGGATACACCGGGTGAAAGGATCACGACTGGAACGCACGTGTTCAACGGAGAACTAAGGCACATCGTGGGTGAGGAAATGGCGCAGATTTCGGGGTTTGGTTTTAGAAGAGATGACCAGGGCCGCCAGGTCTTTGGCGCAAATGGAATTGCCCTGAGAACACCCGACCTGATCACTTTTGGAAGTGCGCTTCCGAAATGGGTCGGTGGCATTAACAATGCTTTTTCTTACAAGGGGCTTACTTTTTCATTCCTGATAGACTTCAAGCTCGGCAACAAAATGTTGTCAGGTACGAACTTCAATTTAGTTCGTCATGGACTTCATAAGATGACCCTGGCGGGCAGAGCGGGAGATGGAGAACCCGCCGGTCCAGGCGCAATAATTGGTGAGGGCGTGGATATCGATGGGAATGTAAATACAGTCGCAGCACCAGTTCAAGCTTATTGGGAGGTCGTGCGTTCACAAGCACTGATCGAACCAGTTGTCTACAATGGTGGTTACTGGAAATTACGTCAGGTAACCCTGGGTTATGATTTCACCAAATTTCTTCCCGAAAGATTTCCTCTAACGGCTGTGCGCCTGAGTCTGGTAGCTAACAATGTGTTGTTGTTAAAGAAGTGGGTTGATAACATCGATCCCGAAAGTTTTGGATACAGTTCTGATAACATCGTCGGAATGGAGTCAACTGGCGTTCCCACTACGAGGGGAATAGGTTTCAATTTAAATGTTAAATTATAACAGGACTGAATTATGAAAAAGATAATAAAATACAGTTTTCTTCTCAGTGTGTTGCTGACGTTTCACACTTCCTGCGATCAGGATTTTGATGAGATCAACACCAGCAAGACCGGCGCGACTGCAATCGATCCGGTATTTCAATTAAACAATGCGATAATCAATACGTCTTTCCCCGGGGCAACGTTGATATATGAAATAGGCATCGTGCAACAAGTCATTTCGCCTAATTCCGGAGTGTTGACAGGTGCAAACTACAACCAGGATAACCGTGGATCCACCGAAGATTTATGGCAGGTGTATTACCGCAATGTGATCCGCAATACCCGTGATATCATTAGCCGAACTGAAGATGTTCCTGAAAGGAGCAATTTGATGAACATGGCGCGTATTTTTCAGGCCTATGCCTTTATGGTGTTGACTGATACCTACGGCGATGTTCCTTACGTCGAAGGCGGAGGGGGATATATTAACCAGGTATTTTTTCCTGTATATGACGCTCAAGAAAATATTTACCCGGCAATCATTCAGGAGTTGGGCGAGGCATCGACCGCCCTGGACCCTTCCGGAAGAATCGAAACGGCCGACATTTTATATGGGGGTGATGTGGCAAAATGGAAAAAGTTTAGCAATTCAATACGGTTGCGCGCAGGCATGAGGCTGAGCAAGGTCGATGCGACCGAGGCTGCGCAGGTTGTGAGCAGCGCTTTTCAGGCAGGTGTGATCACTTCCAATGCCGACAATGCGGTGATGCGGCATGACGCCAATTATTTGAATCCGATCGGAAACACCCTGAACTCAACGGAAGCAGCAAACTTTTATCTGACAGAACCATTTGTTGATTACCTGAAAAGTACAAACGACCCCAGGCTTGAATCAATTGCGGTAAGGTATGTCGGCGCCAAGTCAGGTCCCGAACAGGTTCCTGCAATCGCTTCATTTGATCCCACTGACCAGGTAGGCATGCCTATGGGTCATGACAATGGAACAATTGTAGCCGTGGCTGCGAATAAGGGTCTGGCTAGCTTTTACGATTTCAGCCAGGTCGATCGCAGACGGATGGTGAAAACCAGTGCTCCCATGTTCTTTGTCACCGCGGCGCAAACTCAGTTATTGCTTGCTGAAGCCAAACATAACGGATGGATCACCACTGCCACAACAACGGCTGAATTTTACAACAATGGCGTAAAGGCGCATATGGAGCAACTCGCCTCCTATGATGCAGCAGCCGCTGTCCCTGCCCAGGCTATTACTGATTACCTGGCAGCTAACCCCCTCGTTGCGGGTACTGAATTGGAACAGATCAATACCCAATATTGGGTTGCGTCTTTTCTTAACGGACCGGAAGCCTGGGCTAATTTCAGAAGGAGTGGTTTTCCGGATCTCGCACCAAATCCTTTTCCAGGCAAGGATATCAGTGGCGATTTTATCCGCCGGCTTACGTATCCTAACTCGGAAATTTCCGTGAATTCGGATAACGTCAACGCGGCCATCTCACGGATGGGTGCTGACAATCTCGATACCCGCGTTTGGTGGGATCAATAATCCTCTCCCGAAAATTGGAATCCGTAAAACGGATTCCAATTTTTTTCACACAACATGAATACTATCAATACCCCCTCCTAATGACAATCAAAAAATTGTGGACCTTTTCTTTGTTCTTTTTTTGCCTTATCACCAGTTGCCTTTCTCAGCAGATTTCAAAAGAAGAACTGATATTTCTAACCCCTGAATGGAAAGGAGAACGCTTTAAGGATGGACGTCCGAAAGTACCCGATGCAATCCTAAAACGAATGAAACTGGTGACGCTTGAAGAAGCATGGGCAGTTTTAAAAGGCGAGAATTTCAAATACGCTTACGAAGACGGATGGATGTGCATCAACCCCGACAGTGTGCTGGTAGGCCGGGCGTTAACCGCGACCTTTATGCCGGGCAGGCCCGACATTCACCGTGTCATCGATAAAAAAGGCCACGAAAAAGATGGCCGCGTGAAATCACAGAACTCCTGGCCCATCGATATGTTAGTCAAGGGCGACGTATATGTTGTTGATCAGTTCGGCGCCCATTTGGATGGGCCCACCATTGGGGATAATTTGGGAAATTCGATCTTCGCAAAAACCGGAAGCGGAATTGTCTACAACGGTGCATTGCGCGATATCAATGGATTGAAAGAACTCGGCTCCTTTACTTCTTTCTTCCGCACTTACCACCCTTCACATCACTTGAATAACCCGGATGGCGAATTGAATACAACGCTTGTGGGCATAAACACACCGACCAACATCGGCAAGGTTATGGTCATGCCGGGTGATGTTGTTTTAGGCCGCGATGGAGGAGTGATCTTTATTCCACCTCATCTGGCAGAGAAAGTTGTGAAAACTTCTGAGGTCGTCAGGCTGCGCGATATGTTTGGCCATCAAAGGTTACGCGAACAAAAATATACTCCCGGCCAGATCGATTCAAGGTGGTCAGCTGATATCGAAAAAGATTTTTCCGCCTGGCTGAATGATCATATCGATGAGTTGCCGGTTCCTAAAGAACAAATACAGGAATTGCTTAAGATCCGCACCTGGTAACAACAACCTTTTCAAACAAAAGAATACCAATGACACAAATTCAATCCAGGCGTTCATTCATAACTAAGAGCGCCTTAGCCAGCGCATTAAGTTTTACAACCCTGTCAGGCTTCGGTGCGGGACTGGAACGGGCAGTGGAAAGAACCCCGCATTCGTCAGCTCCCAGTGATTTGAAAATCACCGACATCAAATGCGGATTCATCAGGAACGGGCATAGCCTCTTCGTTAAGATCCATACCAACCAGGGCATCTGGGGATGCGGTGAAGGTGTCGATGCTACTCCAGGCACGTATCACCTCGTGAAGATGTTTGGAGAAAGGATCAAGGGAAAAAGTCCATTGAATGTGCACCGGTTGTTTGAAGATATTCGCAGGGCTGGTTTCTTCGAAGGTGCGCAATCTGGGATGTATATTGCTGTACTCTCTGCAGTTGAAAGTGCACTTTGGGATCTTACAGGCAAGGCGTTAGGGTTACCAGTGTACCAATTGCTCGGCGGAAAATTCAGGGATAAGATCCGCGTCTATTGTGACACCGCTTTATACAGGGCAAACTCACCCACACCCCAGCAATTTGCGGACAGCGCGATGCAGGCTGTGGAGATGGGATTCAATGCAGTCAAGTTTGATATCGATGAGAGGAATGACCCGAACAAATATGATGCTTACAACTGGACGGCTAGTCCCGCGGAACTGGATAGAATGTTCAATCAGATTGCTGCCGTCAGGAAAGCTGTAGGACCTAAAATTGATGTCTGCGTAGATATGCACGGACGTTATGATGCGGTAACCGGTCAGCAGATCGCGAAAAGATTTGAACCGCTCAACCTGATGTGGCTGGAAGAACCGATACCGGCGGAAAACGTAGAGGCATACCGTTATATAACGGAGTCAACGAGTACGCCCATCTGCGCGGGCGAAAATCACTATCTGGCACACGGATTCAGAAGGATGCTTGAGATCGGCGCCGTTGATATTATCATGCCTGATCTCCAAAAAGCGGGAGGATTGGGTGAGGGCCAACGTATGGCAAATTTAGCAAATCTCTACTACGTGCCATTTGCTCCGCACATGGTAGCCTCATACCTGGGAGCTATGGCTTCCTGTCACGTGTGTGCTTCCGTTCCTAATTTCCTGATCATGGAGTGGCAGATCTATTTTCACAGCAATCCGATGTTTAAAGAGATCGTGACCTTCGAAGGGCCCATGGTTACCGATGGATTTATTACTCTTTCCGAAAAAGCCGGCGTGGGTGTGGAGATCAATGAGGAAGGCATGCGCAAGTACGCAACGCCCGGGGTGCCGTTTTTTGAATGACAAAATTTCAAAACTATTGAAGAACTTGTATGTTAAATCTTCTTATTGATCTTATCACCGACAAAAATATCGTAGCTTAGATCATAAACTTTTACTTACAACTTACTTACTGCCAATCAGGCATGGCGGCGTTGTCAAACAGTTTTGTGCGCTGGTTCTTGGAGATATCGAACATGTAGATCGATGGTTGGCCCGAGCCGTCATTACTCCTGTTTTCAAAGATAATTTTCGCGCCATCGGGGGAGTACCCCGGGTTTAAGTCGTTGGTTCCACTGACTTTATCTTTGGAGAGATCTGTTCGAATGCCCGTGGCGATGTTATAGATGAAAGGTCGGCTATCGAGTTGTCTTCCGGAAGGGGATTCGAATTCAGAAACATCACGGGTAAATAGAATAAAATTGCCATCAACCGAAAATGAAGGGCTCTGAATGGTTCCCGGTTCATCCGGAATAACAATATCATCTGTACCATTGACAAGATCGATCAGCCGGATCTCGGATTCATAGGGCAGGGTGCCCACGGTTTCAACGACGATTCTGTTGCCTACTGATGTCCAGTCACACGCGCGGAAATTCCGTCCAGCGGGGGCGGTAGATACGAGTGTCAGGTTACTTCCGTTGCGATCGATGGTGTAGAGTTTATCGTAATGACTGTATAGCAATTTTCCATTGTCGGGTGACCAGCAAAAACCTTTCCCGTCACTGTGAAAACCCGCCACGGGAAGGCTAGTGACTTTCAGCGGCGAGGATCCGTCTTTGTTCATTATATAAATGTGGTAGGCCAATTCCGTATTTTCGGTATATGCGATGAGGGAGCGGTCATTCGAATACTGGGGATGCACCTGGTCTTTATCAGAATAGGTTAATCTTGCGAGATCATTTCCGGTTTCATTTGATGAATAGATCTCATAGTTCCCGTCGCGCTGGGAGGTGAACAGATACCGGTTGTCGGGAAAGGGGCGGGTTTTAAACTGCCACAGATCGCCGTTGGTCACAACGTCTGCGCTGTTCTTTACATTAACCTGCCAGAAGTAGGTGGTATTGAATTTAAGGTTCTCCACGTTCACAAGCGTGTCAGGATAGTCGTCGAGTTGCAAAAGGGGGGTTGGCACATTAGACTCATATAATACCACATCATAGGTTAATTCATCGTCATTCAACTCAATTATTGTCCACTTAAGGGTGATGGAGCGCTCTATGTTTTCAGCGCCGGGAGCGGGGAAGCCCACCCCTGGCTTATTGGGCGCTGTGGCATCCGCGCTGAGTTGAATATCGGTGTAGGTAGTAATGTTCTTGTTGACGGTTATCTTGTTGGTAGCGTTCTTATATCCTTCGAGACTTGCTACAACGGAGTATGGACCCGTGGGAACATCGGGCAGAGAAAAGTTTCCCTGGTCGTCGGTGAGAACCGTGCTTGTAGTGGGAATGGTCGAGATTTCAGCTCCTGCGGCAGGGGTTCCGGAGGATTCAAAAGTGACTGTTCCCTGAATGGATCCGTAAAAAACAGGATCGATAGTATTCTCATTACAGGCTGAAAAGACTCCAATAGAAAGAACAATAGCAGTAAGGAATCGGAAAAGGGGGTTTCTCATAATAAAGCAATGTAGAAATATAAAAAAAAACTGGCATTTGAGGCCAGTTTTATCAGTTTATCTGAAGAAAACTATCGGGGTTTTTGCTTAAAATTAAAAGACACCGTATGCTCAATTATTCAAACATCACGGTATTACGGGAAGTTTAGGTATTATATGTACCAGCTCCGCACCAAAACACCCTGCAATTGTCCGGCATTGTTACCTCCCCATCCTTTGGAGGCGGAATTTCAATCAATCAATTCGATTGAATGATGAGTTTCATGCCTGATCCCTGTTGCTGGATCTGAATTCCGGAATTATTGGACGTTCCAGTATGAATGACTTCGTTTTTATCCCCTTGCTGATAGATGGAAATTCCTGTGTTGTTTAACATTAGTGACTGGAAGATAATATTTTCAAAACCGCTTTGGCTGATATCGATTTTAGAATCCTGTCCTTCAAGATCCGCTTCGTATATATTTCCCGCTCCTTCCTGCGAAATTCTTATGTCGATATAATTTCCTGTTTGTAATAGCTGGATACGGTTTTCAGCCCCTGTTTGGAGTGCATTTACCGCACTAGAACTGGCTTCGGTGACCTGGAGGATGAAGGCTTCGTTATTGGTTCCCTCCTGGTCAATAGTCACTCCGTTGACGGAACTTTCATTTTCGGTGCGGCTTAGTTGTTGCAAAAGGGCATCTTCGGTCTGGGCTGATAACTTTTGTGCTGCCAGCAAAGCAAGAAATAAAATTGCGGTTTTGAGTATGTCCTGTTTCATAAGAATGAACCCGGTCTTACCGATACAAAAATAAACGATATTTTATTAAAAACAGGAAGCTCCGTGAAGCTTCCTGTTTATTTGACTTAATTATTTTGATTCACAAAAGAGGCGTTTCCAGAACCCGTGTGTGTGATGGTGCTGTTTTGATTATTGCCGTGCTGTTGTTGAAGCGAAAAATTATCAGAACCTGTCTGTATTGCAATGGCGTCATGGCTTCCGGCATCGTTTTGTGACTGATAAGCCCTGTTTGAGTCACCGAACTGATTAATTTCGGCGTCATTTGCATCGGTGGCTCCTTCAAAATTATACG
The DNA here is from genome assembly GCA_040902445.1 of Cyclobacteriaceae bacterium. GTDB lineage: Bacteria > Bacteroidota > Bacteroidia > Cytophagales > Cyclobacteriaceae > Chryseosolibacter. The sequence goes on from JBBDXJ010000057.1 coordinate 21,626, forward strand.
AATTGAGGGTTTCGCCGGTAAAAGTGAGTGAATAACCCTGGTATTGCTCAGCGCTATTACCATTTCCTTCCGACCAGATATAGGTTAGATTAGAACTCCCCAAAGAATATTGACGGAACCAGTTACCATTTCCCCATTGTAATGCAAAGGCACTATTGCTTGGTCCCTGATATGTATATTGTTCTCCCCTGTTATTGTCGCCGTATTGGTACATGCTGGCCGAGTTTAAGCTACCACTCTGGTATTGGTTGCCTCTGTTCCCTGTGCCGGATTGTTCTACATATCCATAGTTATCCTGTCCACCCTGGCTTTGATAAAGAAAGTTGGAAGTTCCATGTACCCATGTGTACTGGTCGTTGCCTGTACCATTTTGGAATTGATCGCTTTGATTGCTATTTCCATGTAAATGGGTATTTGTGTTATTCAAATTACCATATTGAGTCTGTGACGCTTGGTTGTTTTGGCCATCCAACGCTTCAGTAACAGCATCATTATCAGTACCGCTTTGATATTGAATAGATCGGTTGTTGTTTGATCCAATAGTCTGCCACGATTGCGCCAGGTTGCTGGTTCCGAATTGTGTTTGGGTAGACGAATTTCCTGTTGCTGACTGATCAATATACGCTTCGTTGCTTGTTCCTGTCTGTGATTGAGTTCCGGCGTTATTATCACCAATCTGAGTAATATCGGCCACATTCGAGTTACCTGCCTGGTTGACCGTACTGGTATTGTTATTGCCAGTGGCGGTAATGGTGCTCACATTGTTTTGTGCAAAACAAAACCCTGATGTAACTAGTAGCGCAAGGAGAGATAGTATGTTTTTTTTCATATTTATGGTTTTTAAATTGGGTTAATCTTTAGTCGGCGTTCAATATTGTAAATTTATGTTCAATGAGACTCCTTACAAATCTTTTTTGCGCTCCAACTTGAAGCGTTTGATTTGATAATTTCTGATTGTTATTTAGAACGGGCAATTATTAAACCCGCTAAAATTTGACGAACGACAAAAAACAGGAAGTCTTGGCCGGGGAACCTTCCGAAGTATTTAGTTGCTCTAAATGTACAGAACTCATGTTGCCGTTCCCTGTTTGGGTCACAGTATTATATGAACAGGAAGTCTCGGTATCCGAAACTTCCTGTTTATAAATTATTAATTGTTTTGATATACAAAGGCTGAATTGTCGGCTCCTATTTGAGTAACGTTGCTGTTGTGGTTATTTCCGTCCTGTTGAGAATAAGAAAAATTGCTTGTTCCTTCCTGCAGCGTTTTAGCTAAATGGCTTCCGATTCCAATCTGCGCCTGGTTGGCACTATTGCCATCACCTGTCTGATCGACTTCAGCATTGTTAAAGTCTGAAGGACCAATTAACTCATGACCTGTAAATTCGCCATCAGCATTATAATTTCTTTTCCATCCCTGAAGTTGATCTGCCCTGTTTCCATTTCCAATTTGAACAGCGTCGTTCGTGTTGTTACCTCCGAGTGCATATTGTTCCAAAAAGTTGCCATTACCTTCCTGAGACGCATAATTCCTATTCCAGTCACCGCTCCATTGCACTTGATATGAACCATTATTATTTCCTACTTGCTGTACAATCTCGAAATTATTGCTGGAATTTTGATACTGGGTTGCCCAATTTGAATTCCCATTGGCAAAGATCCATGCATCGTTCTGCTCACCAAACTGATATTGGTTGCTGTTATTCGAATTGCCGTTACCGAGGCTTGAAACGGCCCAAAGGCTTATCCCTTCTTGCGTCTGATAATTTCGGTTATTTTGGCCAAGCCAAGATTCTGTAATAGCATCATTATCAGTTCCTGATTGCATTTGGATTGATTGATTGTTATCGGCGTAATATGTTTGCCAGGATTGTGCAAAGTTGCTCAAACCGGATTGTGTTTGAGAAGACTGGTTTCCTGTTTGAGATTGATCAATATACGCCTCGTTGCTGGTACCGTTCTGTGTCTGGTTTCCGGTGTTGTTATCACCGTTCTGTGTAATATCTGCAACGTTAGTCAGACCTGTTTGTGAAACGTTGGCAGCATTACCACTGCCCGTTGAGGTAACAGTGCTCACATTGCCCTGAGCATAGGCAAACCCTGCGGAAACTATCAGAGCAAGGCCGAGTAAAATATTTTTTTTCATAAATAATTAGGTTTTAATTGATTGTCATAAAATTTTAACTGAATCAGGGGGCAGGCGTAGAAGCGCCGTTGCTTTGCGTAACGACGGCCGTGTTGCCATTCCCCGTTTGTGTGATTGTGCTAAAATGAATGTCACCGGTTTGAGTGGTGGTGGCTGTATTACCGTTACCATTCTGAATGGTCAAGGCATAATGTCCACCGGGTCCGGTTTGGGTTTGGAAAGCACGATTGCCAAATCCATCCTGTTCAATGCCGGCGTAATTGTCGGCGGTGTAGAAATCATAAGAATAACCGCCTCCGATGTTTACAATTCCCTGGAGTTGTTCCGCACGGTTTCCATCTCCGAACTGATCAATCTCCGAAGCATTTGATTCCCCCAAGGTTAGCTGGTAAGCAGTATTCGAGTTTCCGGTTTGCAGGGCAACAGCGTAGTTGTTAGCGCCCTCCAGGTGCTGCCAGGATAAATTTCCGTTACCGGTCTGAACCACATGAGCCTCGTTTATATCACCATATTGGTTTTGCACCGAATAATTCCCTGAGCCATAAGCTTCAGTGGTGCTATAGTTTCCGAATCCCAGTTGCCATTGTATACTGACGTTTTGATTTCCTTCCAGATAGCTATCCGTAGTATTGAAATACACATCCTGCACCTGCTCGGAATAGTTGCCATTTCCAACATGCGTCACAAAACCCCGGTTATCTTCTCCGTATTGCGCCTGCAATGATCTGTTATTGGAGCCTTCGACGGAAGAAACGGCCAGGTGAATGAAACCATTTTGCGACTGTTCGCCATAATTTCCATTGCCAATCTGTGAAGTGGCACTTGTGTTGCCTTCCCCGATTTGCGTCTGGGCAACTTCATTTCCGGATCCCGATTGTGTAGCGGTGGCGTTGTTGTTCAATCCTTCCTGATCCTGAACGGATAAATTCAAATCACCTGTTTGCTGGATAGATGCTGTATTTGCATCTCCGCGCTGATACTGGTCTGAAGTGTTTTCAGCACCGTCTTGCCCGGCAAATGATTCATTATCATTCCCGTTCTGGGTCACATTGGATGTGTTGAACGCACCGATCTGCACAACGGTAACGCTATTGTTATCACCGGTTGACGTGACGGAACTCGAGTTCTCTTGTGCGAATGTTGGCCCGGCTGCTAATATAACAGCGAGGGCCACTACAGTTCTTTTTTGCATAGGTTAGATTTTAGTTGAGGATGTTACAATTGAAGTGTTAACTAAAGTAAGTATTTTAAAGATTCAAATTATGAAAGTCTACTTTGAATATTTTTTCAAATATCCGTCAAATCAAAGGCAATACAATCCTGCGTATACCCATATCGTTAAAACGGGTATTCTTAATTAAGAATTAATGTAAGGGTAATATGGGCTGGATGTTTTCCGCTATTTTCCGAGGTAAAGGGTTAAACCAATTTTGGCCTGCCAGATAAAATCGTTGTACTTGCCTTGCGGAACTTCGTCGAGATCATCGGAAAATAATCCTTTGAAGTTCACGCCACCGTTTAATCCCAGTCCATCACTGAGCAGGTATTCAAAACCTGCTTCCCCCGATCCGTAAGAGTAAAATGCTGATGAAAAATCCACTTCCGGATCAATATTGTTTTCGAGCTCCGAGAGCACGCCGCCCCCGATCTTTATATAAGGCGAATAACGCTGCTGATTGAAAAATCTGTAGCGTATGGAAACATCAGAATAAGCAAGGGTACTTTTATAACCGAGTTGAGTACCCAGTTGACCATAGCCAACATTCAGGGAAATTGAAAACGGTGCGTTCGCTGCAAAGTCCAGCCCCAATTCTCCCACGGGCAGCAGCGCGGTATTTGATATATCACCATTATAATAGAATGCACCACCCGAGAGGTTGATGCCGAAGTTGCCGCGTCTGTCCCGTAATTCATTGCCGTAAACTCCTATGCTCTGGTTCGCGGTTTTTTCTTCCATATAACTTTTCAGGAGCGCTTCGCCCGCGGGCTGCTCTTTCGCGGCCCATAAACCATCTTTCACTCCTTCGATCACCAGGCTAATAACCGCTTTTTCAATAGCTTCCTTAATGGCCATTTCTCCGGGTTCGTTATAGGTAAATCCGGTTTCTGCTTCCAGTAAACGTTTTACTTTTACAAACCTGAAAAAACCAACATCGATCTTTTGCGACAGAATTGTCTTGGATGTGTATACCGTTTTTAAAATTCGGCCATTGCTCGTAGACACCGCTCTTAAATATATTGTGACCCTGTCTTCGCGGTATTGGGTTGATGCGCCCGCACCGAAATAACGCGCGCCTGCCCCGCCCGTCAGGATATTACTGTCAAAAGAAACAATACCTCCTTCCAACAGTATACCCGCGAATAACAGCGGTGGCAGCAATGCCTGGTCTTTACTTTCATCGGGGGAATAAGAAGCTCTGCTTGACCGGATAATTTTTCTTTCATTCAACAGGTTGGAAAGACTTTCGCGCTCAATGGGAATAAACCAACCTGATTCTTCAACCGCGCGTAATAATATGGAAGTGGAGCCTTGTGTCACCGCGGTCGACCAGCTTGCACCAACATCGGAAGCCTTGTATTGACCCGTTTGATCGCGGAATTTATAAACAGCGGCAACAATTTTTTCTTTGGGCGGAGGAAGAGAAACCAATTCCTGAAATTGGGGAGTTTCAGCACCCAAACGCGAGTCCTTCATGCGAAGGGGTTGCTGGAAATAAGGCGAGCACCCCGTCAGGTATGCCAACAGCAAAAATATACACACACGAGTCTTCCTTGAAAACATATCGGGGGATGTTTAATAATAGGGAACTAAAATGTTTGTCCGGTTTCCGTCCTGCGAATTGAAGATATCAATGTTAACGCCTTCTGTTTCTGAAGCAATACTGATCTGCAGGCTGCCAAATTCAAAGGTCCCGTCCTGCAGGCTTCCTTCACCAAAGATCTCATCGATCACTTCACGGCTCAGTTGATTGAGTATTTGCCTGTTAAGATTTGTTTCAAAATCATTTAGCGGATTGGCAGATAGACCGGTTCTTCCGCTTTCCTCCAGGCTGTTTTGCGCCTGTGCGGAACTCAATAACCACTGATAGTTAAAAGTATCTCCCCCGAATACCGGATTGATGGGCTTGTAAACTAATTGTTGTGAGAACGCGGTAAGTGAAAGGAAAATAAGGACCGCAGTGATGTTGCACACTCGAAAGTTCATATAAATGGGGTTTATTTACTTCTTAATAGATACCTGAACCACTGAGGTCCTCCCCACTTAACTCCTTCACAACATCCTCATAATTCAGAATATATTGTAATGTAATGTCAATTGCCTGCACCGCGGTCTCTTCTAATATGTCATAGCGCGGCTGTAAAAAGCTTTCAAATACCTTCAGTTCGTTTATTGTAATTTCAACGATGGTGGAATTCACGAAGGAAGGCTTCTCAGAGATCGTAATAATAAATTCTTCTGCACTTTGTTCGGGCCAGATCCAGCGCGTATTAAACATTTGTTGGAAATCATTGCCGGCCTTGGAGAAGGTATTATCTATGATAAGCTCGCCGATCTCAAGATCAAGACCTGCTTTTTCTGTTTGAGCCTCTGTAGGTATGATGGTGTCTTCAATGACCGCGGTACTGTCCGTCACCTGGGCGATTGCGGGAAATGCAAGCACTGCCAGAACGCAGAAAAAGGGGAGTAGTGGGGTCAAAACGATATAAAAATTAAAGCCTAATCAATATAAAGAGATTCTTCGAGTTTCCGATAAACTGCGTAAAAATAAGTTGAAATACCCCAGGGGTCGATGAAGCGCCATCCCTGAATCCATGTAAAACAGTTTTTATTTCTTTATATTCGTACAGATCAGTTAAACTACACGCCTATGTTTGAAGTCAAACAGGAATACAAATATCTCGAGGTAGCAGACCGCATTGAGTCCTTGATTGAAAACCAGGTTCTTAAGATCGGCGACAAATTGCTTTCAGTAAGGGCTCTCAGCAAAGAACAGGGTATAAGTTTAAGCACTGCATTCCAGGCGTATTATTCCCTTGAAAGCAAAGGTTTGATCGAAGCGCGTCCGCAGTCCGGTTATTACGTAACGTTTTCGCGAAATCATATTCTTGAACTTCCCCAGGTCAGCGATCCCCCGGATGATGCCATCCCTGTCAGTGTGGATGAGATCATCAACAATGTTTACATGGATCTCAATACAGACAAGATCCTGAATTTTTCCATGGGTGCTCCTTCTGCCGATTTGTTGCCCAGCGCGAAACTGAACAAGGCGGTGATGCGCGTTTTGCGCGAATCAAAGACCAGTTGCCTGCACTATGAACACGTCCAGGGCAATGTATTGCTGCGCAGGCAAATTGCCCGACAGGCGTTTAACTGGGGGGGCACGCCAAACGAAGACGATATTGTTGTCACAGCGGGGGCGGTAGAAGCTCTATCGCTTTGCGTTAAAGCCATTACCCATCCCGGCGACGCGATTGCCATTGAGAGCCCAACCTATTTTGCTATTTTCCAGGTCATGGAAAGCCATGGATTGAAGGTAGTGGAGATCCCAACGGACCCGGTAACAGGCGTTGACCTGGATTACCTGGAACAGGCGATTCCTCGTTTCGACATCAAGGCGTGCCTGTTTGTGAACAACTTCAACAATCCACTCGGGAGCTGCATGCCCGACGACAAAAAGAAACAACTCGTGGAAATGCTCGCAGCAAAGCAAATTCCCCTGATCGAGGATGATATATACGGAGAATTATATTTTGGGAAGGCCCGCCCGAAGACCTGCAAAACATTTGATAAAAAAGGTTTGGTTCTGCACTGCGCTTCTTTTTCAAAATCCCTGGCACCGGGTTTCCGCATCGGTTGGGCGATACCGGGAAAATTTAAAGAGCGCGTGATCAGTTTAAAAAGGATGCATACTGTTTCGACAAATACGTTAACGCAGGCTGCTGTAGCAGATTTTTTAAGCAATGGCAGATTTGAACTTCACCTTAGACATATGCGGAAAGCATTGTACACGCAATCCCTGCGTTATCTGCAGGCGATTTCAGAACATTTTCCCGAAGATACGCGTGTCACCAGGCCGCAGGGTGGTTTTACGTTGTGGATCGAGATGAATAAAAAGATCAACGCCTACAAACTTCACAAACGTGCCCTGAAACACAAGATCGGCATCGCACCGGGCCAGATCTTTTCTTCCCAGGGGAGATTTGAAAATTGTTTCAGGATCAGCTACGGTGAGCCCTGGAGCGAGGAGATTTCACAGGGTATTCAAACACTTGGGAAACTGATCAAAGAAATGCGGTAATTAAGTTCCAGGTTCCAGGTTCAAAGTTTAAAGTTGGTGCGTCTCACCGCTTCATGCAAAAAAGAAAACTTTTTAGCTCTTCCGAATTTTATCGCAGCAACAAAATTTAAATGAGCAGCCTCTGTGCCTGGCTCCTTGGAAATGAAAATGAGGTACCTTCCATAAATACAGACAAACTTTCCACACCAGTGAATCAGGAAGGTGACGCTAACTTTGAACTTTGAAACTTGAACTTTGAACCTAACTTCGAATTTCGAATTAGTCTAAACTCCAAGGTCAGATCCTTCGGCTATTTTCAGGAGCAATTCCTTAACTTCTTCTGCTTTATCGTGGTCTCCCATTTTATCGAACGACATGATGAGGTTTCGTAAAACTCTTCTGATGATCTCCAGATTTGAACAGGGTTCAAAGAATGAACTCTGCGGAGTGAGGTGGAGTTCATTGATATAATTCTCTATGTCCTGTTTGGAAAAGATCAATCCCTTATTAAAAGCATTGATATAGAACTGGTTTTGGCGTTCATCCTTATAGGTAAGTACAAAAAGATTGGGCAGGTTTACTCCGTACACCGGTAATTTTAATTTCTGCGCCACCAGCATGTAGATGACACACAAGGTTATTGGATTGCCTTTACGCGTTTCCAGCACGATGTTGATCATAGAATTTCCCGGGCTGTGAAAATTTTTGGTATTAGCTCCGAATTTAAGTTTGCTGAACAGTACGCTGTTTATCACTTTCACCTGGTCGAATGGATAAAGGTCCGGTTTAAATTCGAGCCACGTTTCGTAATAAAGCTGTTCGAGTTCCTGCCGTAATTTTAATTGTTCGATATCGGGGTATTGATAGGTTGAGATCAGCCACATTCCCGTGAGGAGATCCTGTTCTTCGGTTTGATACCACTCTTTCAGGCGCTCTTTTAACAGCTCATACTGAAGGGTATGGATCAGATCTTCGATCCTGCGCTGTACCTGTGAATTGAAATTGCTCTCCCATTCCTGTTCAAGAAAAGGAATGACCTGAGTTCCCAGCGAAATAATTTTTTCCTGAACATGAGTAACGATTTGTTCATCATCGTCATCCAGTAAGGAAATAAGCGCCTTAAATTCTTTTGATTCCATTCCCATAAATGCCTTGTGCTTAAGCCATGAAGGTAAAAATTTTCCTTTTACTAAAAAGCATCAATGGGGGAAAATGGTTCACTATTAGGTCTGAATAACTCCGACGTTGAATTTTTCAACCGGCGCATGGTTCGCGGCCTCAACACCCATTGAAATTATTTTCCGTGTTTCCAGGGGATCGATCACGCCATCAACCCAGAGATGTGAAGCGGCATAATATGGACTGAGCTGTTCGTTGTATTGATCTGTGATTTCCTTCAACAATTTCTCTTCTTCCTCTTTGGTGATCTTCTGACCTTGTCCTTTTAGTGTATTTATTCTGATCTGCAATAAAGTTTTTGCAGCCGAAGCTCCGCTCATCACGGCAATCTGAGCAGTTGGCCACGCGAAAATCAATCTCGGATCATATGCTTTGCCGCACATGGCATAATTACCCGCGCCGTAAGAATTGCCCATGATGATGGTAAATTTCGGAACGGTAGAGTTGGCCATGGCATTCACCATTTTGGCTCCATCTTTGATGATGCCGCCGTGTTCGGCTTTACTTCCCACCATGAATCCACTAACATCCTGAAGAAAGAGCAATGGAATTTTGCGTTGGTTGCAGTTCATTATAAATCGCGCCGCCTTATCCGCGGAGTCTGAGTAGATGACTCCGCCCATTTGCATCTCCCCTTTTTTTGTTTTCACAACTTTTCGCTGATTGGCAATGATTCCAATTGCCCAACCGTTGATACGGGCAACGCCGCAGATCAGGGTTTTTCCGTAAAGGGCTTTGTATTCATCAAATTCCGAATTGTCGACGAGCCTTTTGATGACCTCTACGGTGTCATAGGGTTTCACACGGTCGCCGGGAAACAGCCCGTACAGATCCTGGGGATTTTCTTTCGGTTCTTTAGGTTCTGCGCGGTCGAAACCGGTAGCGGGTTTGGCGCCGAATTTTTCAAATAATTCACGAATATGATCGAGACAGGCCTGGTCATTCGGAAATTTGTTATCAGTGACTCCTGAAATTTCGCAGTGGGTGGTTGCGCCTCCGAGTGACTCATTGTCAATATCTTCTCCTATCGCGGCTTTTACCAGGTAGGATCCCGCAAGAAAAATGGATCCTGTTTTATCCACGATCATGGCTTCATCCGACATGATCGGCAAATAGGCGCCTCCCGCCACACAACTTCCCATGATTGCTGCGATCTGGATGATACCCATGGAAGACATCTTTGCATTATTCCTGAATTGTCTGCCGAAGTGTTCTTTGTCAGGAAAAATTTCATCCTGCATGGGAAGGAACACACCCGCACTATCCACGAGATAGACGACAGGCAAGTGATTCTCCATCGCGATCTCCTGCGCCCGGAGATTTTTTTTGGCTGTAATGGGAAACCACGCCCCCGCTTTTACAGTTGCGTCATTTGCCACGAGCACGCATTGCCGGCCGTGTATGTAGCCAATCCCGGTCACGACACCGCCTCCTGGGCAGCCACCGACGTCCTGGTACATGCCATCGCCTGCGAAAAGTCCGATCTCCAGAAACTCCGATGACTTGTCAACAAGGTATTGAATTCGTTCGCGGGCAGTCAGTTTTCCCTTCTGGTGCTGTTCCTCTATTTTTTTTTCCCCGCCGCCGAGCCGGGTTTTCTTTTCTTTTGACCGAAGCCGGGAGATGAGTTGCTTCATCTGGTCTTCGTTTTTGTTAAAATCCAAATCTGTTTTTGTCATGCGAGATTTTATTGCCACTAAGACACAAAGACACTAAAAATTAATTGGATTGTAACCGCACTCATACCTGGCAACCGGGAACCGGAAACCGGAAACTGATTCTAGTTTCCATTCTGTTTTTTCTTTTGTTCTTCAATTTCTTTTTGGATTTTTTTGCGGCTTTTGCCAAGGGGTGCCATAAAATGGCGTGGGTTCTCATTAAAGTGGCTGGCCAGGGAATCCAGGTTATTGAGCAGACTGTTTAAGTTAACATATAACGAGTCCTCAGTCATGAGCTTGCTTGCAGTGTTGTTACCGTTGTTTAGTGCAGAGAGAGTTTGGTTCAACTTTGTAAGTGATTGCTGTGCTTTATCAATGGTACCAGTCAGCTGCAGTCTTTTCAGGGAGTCAGAAAGCGTCTTGAAATTTTCAAGCGTGGGTTTCAGATCAGTCAGGGTAGTATTGAGATTTTTCCCCACTTCATTGAATGTGCCTGACATTTGCCCGACCTTGCCGTTTAAATTTGCAATCGAGTTATTGATCAGCCTTGGAGTTGACTCCAGGTCGCTGAACATTCTGTTCAACATCATTGCGCTGCGGTTCAGGGTATCGAGCATGGTGTTGAGCTTGCGCAGTGTAGTTTGAAGATTTGCTGCCACCGGTTCTGCATTTTCCGCAATAAAATCCGCGAGACCTTTGGCTACATCAGACCGAATGGTATCTTTTGGTTTCAGTAGATCATCACTTTTTCCGACGATCAATTGAATAAATCTACCTCCGAGCAATTCGCCGTTTAATACGGCAACGGATGCCGAGTTTACGACAATATCTGAGTCAATGGACAATTCAACCAGGACACGGTCTTTGCTTTGCTGGATAACAATATCGCTCACCCGGCCAACAGCATATCCATTTAAGAAGATCTGGTTTGACTCCGTTAGTTTATCCACGTTCTTATAAATAGCGTAATATTTATCAGAGGAGGAGAAAAAATCAATGCCTTTGAGGAAATTAAAACCAAAGTATAGCAATACAATACCTGAGATCATGAAAAGGCCAACTTTAACTTCTTTCGAGAATTTCATTCGATAAAGACTAGTTTGAAAAAGGTAAAATCCGTTTGGAGGTCAATTTATGGATTCTACTTCACTTTTGTATTCTTTAAAGGCTCTATATATACCGGAAGCTATCAGATCCTGACCTTTTTCCTGGGCTAAAAATTGTTCTTCCGCTGCGTGGGAGAGAAAACCTGTCTCTATTAATACACTGGGCATGGTGGTACGCCATAGTACGACAAATCCGGCTTGTTTCACTCCACGGCTATGTCTTCCAGCCCTCTGTTTGAACTGATCTTCGACCTTCTGAGCAAACAACAGACTGCTTTCCTGGTAGGCGCTTTGCGTTAAAGAAAAAAGAATATAGGATTCGGGACTATCGGGATCAAATCCCTCATATCGTTCCTTATAATCTTCATCCATCAGGATTACAGAATTTTCGCGCTTTGCAACGTCAAAATTGCTATCATCTTTATGGAGGCCCATGACATAAGTCTCGGTGCCGGTGGCTTTTCCTCCTGGCATAGAGTTGGCATGAATACAGATAAAAAGATCCGCGTTTGATCGGTTGGCGATATCTGCCCTTTCATCGAGGGATACGTATGTATCGGTTTTGCGGGTGTAAATGACCTTTACCCCGGGTATATTTTTTTCTATATAATGACCAACTTTTAGAGCAATCTTAAGGGCCACGTCCTTTTCGAGGATTTTTTTGCCGCGTGTGCCCGAATCTTTTCCTCCATGGCCGGCGTCAATTACCACTACATCCACCTTGAATTCGGGGACGATGTAGTTGCTGGAAGAGTTTAGCAAGGTTATTGCTACCAGAATCGCGGCTAATCCAATATTCCTCAAGGGCTGTACAATGTTAAACGTATTTGCAATACCTTTACCCAAAATTGTAAATTTTTCCCTAAAACCTAAAGATTTTACTATCAATTCGGGGGTTGTGCGGCATTCTTTCATTTTCATCGTAGTATTTCTTTTGGTAGCGGTTTCTACAGTCGCTCAGGTTGAAAACCCTATAAAAAATCCTGCCGGCACCTTACCCGTAAGGCAAGATACGACACAGGTACTCTCTGATACTATTCCTAACCGATCAGACAGCCTGAATATTATTTCAGACAGCCTGAATATTCTGAACGATACCATTCCTCCGCCAAAAGGCGATATAGAAACAACAATCAACTATACTGCCAGAGATTCAATCCGCGCCAGCGTGGATGGAAAAATGATCTGGTTATTCGGTGAGGCAAAGATCACCTATGGCGCGATAGAGCTGGAGGCTGAAGAAATCGTTATAGATTATGGCAATAATACCATGACCGCCCACGGTATACGCGACTCGCTCGGCAATCGGATCGGTTTTCCTGTTTTTAAAAACGGTTCGGAACTGTATGAAACAAAAGACATTGTTTACAATTTCAAAACCGGTCGGGCGCGTATAAGTGAAGTCGTAACACAGCAGGGCGAGAGCATCCTGCATGGAGAAACGGTATTCAAAAATGAAGACAATGAGTTGCTAAGTCTCAGGAACAGGTTTACCACGTGCAACCTGGAGCATCCCCATTTTGCAATCGTATCCACAAAAACCAAGGCCATTCCCAACGATAAAATTGTATCCGGTCCGTTCTACGTTGAATTTAATGGCATTCCTTTGCCCGCCGGCTTTTTATTCGGAATGTTCCCGGCACAACGGGAAAGCAAATCGGGAATAATGGTTCCTAGTTACGGAGAGGAACGGCGGAGAGGATTTAATTTCCGTGGCGGCGGATACTTTTTTGATATCAGCGAATATATCAAACTCGCATTGACCGGGGATCTATATTCCAAAGGAGGTCATGCTATTTACGCCAATTCATCGTACATGAAACGGTATGCCTACAACGGAAATTTTAATTTCAGCTACTCCAAGAACAGACTCGGCCAAAATATCGAAGACCGCGACGTTTCGAATGATTTCCGTCTGACATGGAGCCATTCGCCGCAATCAAAGGGCACAGGAAGATTTGCAGCTTCAGTGAATGCTGCGACTGCAACCTTTAATCAAAACAACAATCTGATGTATGGGAGCGCGAACGAGCTGGCTTCCAATTCGCTGAGCAACATCAGTACGAAATTAAGTTCCAATGTTTCGTACACCAAAAGATTTGCCGGCACACCGTTTTCGATGGGTATTAATCTCAGTCATAGTCAGGATCTGCAAACCAGGTTGGTCGACCTCCCACTTCCAAATCTTAGTGTCAACATGACTAATCTTTATCCGTTTCAGCGCAAGGGAAAAACATCCATGCTCGACAATTTTTCCATCGGCTATAGCATGGCGGCTTCCAACCGCATCACCAACAACCTCGGAAGGCTGACCCCGAACGCACCGCGTGACAGCATCGCGCCCTTTACTTTTGAAAATCTGCCTTTGTTTTTAGATAATGCCAGAAAAGGGATCAGGCACTCCATCCCGCTCTCATATTCTTTCAAGCTATTAAAATTCTTTACCATGTCGCCCTCGATGAGCTATGAGGAAAAATGGTATTTCGAAAAACTCAACTGGAGATACGTTCAGGATGAAAGGACCGGAAATTTTGTTGCGAAGGCCGATACCATTCCAGGATTTAACCGTGTGGCAAATTACAATATGAGTGTTGGGCTCAATACCCGTATTTATGGTATGTACTTTTTTAAATCCGGAAAAGTAAAAGCCATCAGGCATGTTATCAACCCAAATATTTCTTTTGGGCTTACGCCGGATTTTTCTAAAAACCCGGAATATTTCAATATCCTCAACAGGCCTACGGGACCTTCGGGAATTTATGAACCTGTTGTTGAATACAGAGCCCGCCACCAGGGATTTGTTTACGGAGCTTCCGGACTCGGAAAAGCGGGTTCCATAGGATTTGGCATCGGGAATAACCTGGAAATGAAAGTAAAAGGAGAAAAGGACACCGTTGAAAGAAAAGTGATGTTGTTGAACAATTTTTCCCTTGGTTCCAGTTACAACCTTATGGCTGACTCTTTCAAGTTAGCTCCAATAGGCTTGTCAGCCAACACTAACATTATGGACAACACCATAAATGTTAATTTATCTGCCTCACTCGATCCATATAATTATGTGCGCGACGTGGATGAGGAAGGCCGGATATCCGAAAGGAGGGTAGATTCTTATGCGTTTAAAGGAGGGGGTCTCGGAAGGATCACGACGGCTACCATGGCCTTGAATACAAATCTAAATCCCAGTATGCGGAAAAAGGAAAACGAGACCCGTGACAAAGTAGCAGACGCAGATATTCCGGAGGAGGATAAACAGCACATTTTGCAAAATCCAAACTCATATGTTGATTTTGATGTACCATGGAGTCTGAATATCGGTTACAATCTCAATTACCGGCGACCGATAACGCGGAACGCGACACGGCTGCAAAAGGCTGAAGTGATTCAGACATTACAGGTCTCGGGGGATCTTTCTATTTCTGAAAAATGGAAGGTGACTTATAACACTGGCTACCACTTCGAGTCCAAACAATTTACACAGACCAACGTTGGGATTTCAAGAGATCTTCATTGCTGGGCAATGAATCTGACCTGGGTTCCATTCGGTCGATTCCAGTCCTACAATTTTACCATTGCCGTGAAGGCGTCTGTGTTGCAGGATCTGAAGCTGGAACGCAGGAGACCCTTCCTGGATAATCTGTGAGTGGTGAGTTAGTCCCCTGCAAGGCAAAAAGACTGTGCGATGGAAAAAACTTTCCATTAAAATGCAGAATTGAATATACTGAAGATTGAGAATAAGAACTTCCGGGACAATTACCGAATACTTTTCTGACGGTAATAAATTGGAAAAGTTCGGACGATTTCTTAATTAGGTGAAACTTCTAAAGCACGTGCGCTAACATTCTGCCTCGGCCTCTAAAAAACCATATGCGATAGCTTTGAGAACCACCATATTAATATTCGGATTAACATTGATGGCCTTTTCTAGTCAGACCGATTTTTTGACTGAACAAAAAAAGTACGCCCGTGTTCGCGAGGCTATTAAAGACAAGGAAACCCTCATCGCCGAAAACCTAAAAAATACCGGACTAAGCTTTGATAACCTGAATATACTTTTAGTCGCGTTCAAGGCAGAAGACGAGCTTTTACTTTATGTAAAGAAAAAGAATGAAACAACTTACAAAATCCTGCTGACGTATGGTGTTTGCGCGCGCTCGGGACAATTAGGTCCAAAAAGAAAACAGGGTGACTACCAGGTGCCGGAAGGTTTTTATCATATCAACATATTCAATCCAACGAGTAATTTCTTTCTGTCACTGGGGATAAATTATCCAAATCTTTCAGACAAAAGAAAAAGTAAGGCACATGATTTAGGCGGTAACATTTTTATTCACGGCTCATGTGTAACCATCGGGTGCCTGCCTATGACAGATGATAAAATAAAGGAAATCTATCTTTATGCAGCTCACGCAAAAAAAAACGGGCAGCTAAAAATTCCGGTTTATATTTTTCCATTTAGAATGACAGACCAAAATTTCAATGTATATAAAGCTCAGTACAAGGATGAGGTTTCGCTCATTGATTTCTGGACTAATTTGAAAGACGGATATGACAAGTTTGAAACTGAAAAAAGGGAATTGAAAGTTTCAGTTGCCGCCAATGGAGACTATATTTTTTGATCGTATAGTATAAAGAAGTTTTAACAGGGTATACTAAACCTGCGATAATTAAAATATGCTTAGCGTTTTGCGAACCACATCTGAAAATCCCGATTTTATCGGTTTGGTAAAGTTTCTTGACGCAGACCTCGCAGAAAGAGACGGGGCGGACCATTCGTTCTATTCTCAATTTAATAAGATCGATAAGATCAGGCATGTAGTTCTGGCTTATGAAAGTGAAAAACCAATAGGCTGCGGAGCGATAAAGGAATTTGACGGTCAGACCATGGAGGTTAAGCGAATGTATGTTCCGCCCCAGGGCAGAATGAAAGGGATTGCAACTAAAATTCTATCAGAGTTGGAAAACTGGGCCAGGGAATTGTCATATTCGAGGTGTATTTTGGAAACAGGAAGAAGGCAACCGGAGGCAATTGGGCTTTATGAAAAACAAGGATATAAATTAATTCTAAATTACGGACAATACGCCGGGGTTGAGAACAGCCTTTGCTTTGAAAAGCAATTGAATAGAATTAAATCCTCAGAATAGTACTGAGGAGATCCGCGGTTGAATTTCTTTCGGCTCAGTCCATCAGGTGCTGCGCTATCACCCGACTTAGGGTATTATCCATACCCATATTTACCGATACATTTACCGTTTTTGAGTGTAACCTTGCCTTCTCGTTAGGGCCTTGGCACTATTCACATTCCCAAAAAATCAGCCTTTCTGCGTGTTTTTATCCTGTTAGCGTGGAGGTAGCTTTTCATATTGAAAACCTCCCCCAACATGAAAAACTTTCGATTAATTTTTGTCCTGTCAATTTATGTGCTGTTGTTGAACATCCGCGCTTTTGCCACTGGCCCTGTAGCGGGCTTTTATCTTCCCGATTCCGTGAACGAAATGACGCTAAAATACCGGACAGCAAAAGGCCTTATTGTCTTACCAGTTACAATCAATGATTCGATACAGGTAAATTTGATACTGGACACCGGTTGCCGGAATCTGATTTTGTTCGGAAAGAAGTTTAAGAAGTTATTCAGGATGAGCTCGCGCAAGCCTCTTGAGTTTTCCGGCTTGGGAAGCGGGCGCCCGGCAACGGGAAAACTTTCAATTGGAAACAAAGTAAGCATAAATGAAGTTTTAGGCGAGCAAATACCAGTGGTCATTGTGGACAGCAATAATTTATTCGGGAACTATCACAACGTTCACGGTGTGATCGGATATGATATCTTTTTAAAGTTTGAAATTGAATTAAACGCTTCTGCCCGAACAATTACTTTCCGGCCGGCGATAAGGACAATCCCACGGTATGGTTTTACCCAGGTACCTTTGAAGATCATTGACGCACGGCCGATTATGCAATCGCAAATCTATATTGATGAGAATTCCGGCCGTTCCGTAGAATTGATGATTGATACGGGCTCATCTCTTGGCCTGTTACTCAAAACAACCAATATTTCGCAATATGACCATCATCAAAACGAGAAGGTGTTGGGTATCGGATTTAACGGACCGCTTACTGGGTATCATACCATCTCCAAAAGATTAATTCTTACGGGCCTGGAGATGGAAGAGGTGCCTACCGGGATCGTAGCTTCCCGATGGCATAACAACGCCTCCATAGGTATGGAGGTGCTGAAAGACTATATTGTTATATTGAATTACTGTAAATCGTACGCATCGTTTAAACGCAATGTTGCATGAATTGGCTGTTGGCTATTTGTCGGTAATGGTTAGGAATATCCAAATTCAGTGTGGTCCGGGGAAAACATCAATGATGTGCGTTTGATTTATGGAATCCAACTTGATCCCAATGGGAAGTGTTTCGTGTCGGATGCAACGCGCTTTTCATAGTGATTGAGCAGTCGACACGCATCAACCCAAGTTGAATGAAGGGTAGCGCGCCACGCACAAGTTCTACCTGGCGATTTATCATTTGGCACGCAAGGCACCAGGATTTAACCTTCAGGCACCTGAGAATTACAGCTAACTATTAACATACGTCCTGATCACTCCCATGATCCATTCGGGATAGACGCCGACCCAAAGCAGGAGGCCAACCAATATGCTAAGGGTTACTCCACTCACAATGTAAACTGAGGGATGCAGCATTCCCAGCGGTTCTTCTTCGCCTTCGTGGCTTTCAAACATGACGGCGATAATTTTTATGTAGTAATACAGTCCGATTGCACTGTTCAACGCAAGCATGGCGACCAGTAGCCAGAGGTTTGTGTTGACGCCCGCGGCCACCACGTAAAATTTGCCCACAAATCCTGCAGTTAATGGAATTCCAGCCAGAGAAAGAAGCATGGCGGATAATGCAGCTGCGGTCCATGGCCTGCGCCAAAGCAAGCCCTGGTAGTCTTCCATCAATTCTGCATCGCGATCCTTGTCTGACAGCGTAGCCACTATTCCGAAAGCGCCAACTGTTGTTATGAAATAAGCCACGAGGTAAAAGCTTACGGCTTCAACTCCTAATTCCTTGCCGGCAAGAAACGCCACGAGGATATAGCCCATATGTGAAATAGACGAGTATGCGAGGATGCGTTTAACATTGTGTTGACGCAAGGCCAGGAAATTGCCAATGAACATGGATGCGATGGCGATCACGGTAAAAATTAGTATCAGGGAATTGTATTGGTGTCCATTGATCTGAATGAAAAATCGGATGAGCAGGGCAATCATTCCGCCCTTGGAGATTGTGGCGATAAATGCAGTTACGGGAGCGGGTGCTCCTTCGTAAACATCGGCCGCCCACATGTGGAACGGAACGATGCTTAATTTAAATCCAACACCCACTACCATTAGTCCAAAACCCGTCATTAAGATCAGTGGTAGGTCCGATAGACCGGCAAGGTGTTTGGCTATTCCCTGAAAATCCATCGACCCTGTGGTCGCGTATACCAGAGCCATTCCGAATAGCAAGAACGCGGAAGAGAATGCTGCCATGATCAGGTATTTTATCCCAGCTTCATCCGACCGTTCACGTTTTCGCAAATAGGCGATCATAGAATAGAGTGAAACACTCAGGATCTCAAGGCCGAGGAAGAGGGATACAAAATGTTTGCTGATCACCAGGGTACATGCGCCCAGGGTGGCCAGGATCAGCAAAATGTAATATTCTTCCTTTCGTTCTTCTCTTTGTTCAAAATATGCATAGGAAATCATCGTCACAGCAACTGCTGTGAGCAGAATGAGGCCCATATTGAAAATACCAAAGCCATCGAAGATAAACAGGGGCTCAATTATCCATTTAACCTTTGCGTTGTACATTACCAGGTATACAAAATCGCCGATGAGGGATGCTGCGGTAATGACATAAATCAGTTTGTGATTCCGTTTCACGGAAATTGAAAACATGATAAGTATGGCTGAGCTCGTCAGGATGAACAGCGGTATTATACTGAGAAAATCTGTTTTACTCATGAGGACGTCCTTTTGAACTTAAGCTTTCTTCATCCGGCAATATCGGTGGCGGTTGATTTTTCGCTTGAATGCTTCTATTTTCTAACAAGGTATTTACCAATGGGCCGGTTGTATTGAGTACAGGTTGCGGAAAAACGCCCAGCCAGATAATGATTGCCACAAGCGGAACCATGATAAGTTTTTCGCGGATGGAAAGATCCGGAAGGGTATAGGTAGCAACTTGCGGCCCGTAAAATATCTTTTGCACGATGCGCAGGGAATAAGCAGTAGCTCCCACCAGTCCGATTGCGGCAAAAACGGTAAGCACGGGGCTGCTTTGCCACGCACCGATCAGTGTCAGAAATTCGGCAACGAAGTTCCCGAGGCCGGGCAACCCCAGCGAGGCCATTGAAAAGATCAACGCAACGGTTGCCATAAATGGCATTTTACTCCAGAACCCTCTCATCTTTTCAATATCGCGTGTGTGGGTGCGTTCATAGAGCGATCCGGCAATCAGGAAAAGTGCTCCAGTGCTGATGCCGTGTGTTATCATTTGCATGACCACCCCCTGCCATGCCAGCTCGTTGAAAGCAAACACACCCAGAATAACAAAGCCCATGTGACTTACACTTGTGTAGGCGACGAGCCTTTTTAGATCTGTTTGTGAAAACGCAAGCAGTGCACCGTAAAGAATTCCAATCACGCCGAATAGCATGGCAATAGGAGCAATCTCCACTGAGGCTGAGGGAAAAAGGGGCACAACAAATCTGATCAGGCCATATGCGCCTGTTTTTAGTAATAGTCCGGCCAGGATCAAACTTCCTGCGGTTGGAGCTTCGGAGTGTGCATCCGGTAACCAGTTGTGGAAAGGAACTACGGGAAGTTTAACAATAAAGGCAGCGAGGAAGCCGAGCAAAAGCCAGCGCTCTGCAAGGGGAGAAAGTTCTGTTCCTAAGAGGTCGAAATAGTTAAATGTATAGGTGCCCGTGTTAGAACCGTGGATAAAGTACAAGCCTAAAATTGCCAGGAGCATAAGCAGCCCGCTGGCCTGTGTGAAGATAAAGAATTTGAAAGCCGCGTACCTTTTGTTCTCATGTCCCCAGATGCCGATGAGGAAATACATCGGAATAAGCATTACTTCCCAGAAAAAGTAGAACAGGAAAAGATCCATGGTCAGGAAGACTCCCGTGATACCGGCCAATACCCACAAAAGGTTGAAGTGAAAAAAACCAATTCGATACTGAATTTCCCTCCACGAAGTTGCTACGCCGAGGGCTCCCAGCAAGAAAGTCAGCATTAACATAAGCAGACTCAAACCATCCAGGGCCAGGCTGAACGTGATTCCAAAGCTCGGAATCCAGTTGGCGGTGAAAGAGGCAATCCATAATGAACCGGTAGATGATTCCGCCATGGGTTCAAACCATATAACTACGGACAGGATAAAATTGACGATCAGGGAGAGAATGGATATCCAACGGCAAAGTGTTGTTGACCATTGCGCGGCGATCCAGGCAAGCAGGCCGCCTGCCATGAGAATAATGATAAACCAAAGTAAGATCATCTGGCCAGTTAGTTAAATTTTTTTAAACGTGTAGAGACAAGGCCTGCCTTGTCTCTACAGATGCAGCATCAATCCCAAAGACAAAATCAATACAGCGCCGATAACAATACCCATAATGTACCATCGCATGATACCGCTCTGTGTTTTCGCAAAGACCCCGTGAAAGAATTCTGCGCCCGAAACCATACCGTCGTATATTTTATCAAAGAAATCCTTTTTATTGATCCGTGACAGATAAACATAAGGTTGTACGAACACGATATCATACAGTGCATCAAACCCCCATCCTGAAAACCAGAAACGGTTTAATTCGTAAGTGGCTCCCTTGATCTCCGCGCGAAGGTCGGTTCTTTTCATATAGAAGAAATAGGCAACATAAATACCAAGGAGGCAGAGCACTGCGGCAATTCCCTGCATCAGCCACTCCGAACTTTCGGCACCAGGACGCAATTCAACAGCAGGCAAGACCGTTGCAAGGTGATCGGAAAACAAAGTTACGTGGCCCATGGTATGAGGAAGTTCAATAAAACCACCGAACAGAGACAGTGCCGCCAATATTATTAACGGAATGGTGATCAGACTGCCGGCTGGATGGCCAACGTGTGTTTTTTCTTCTCCGAAGAATGTAAGAAACACCATGCGGAAAGTATAGATGGCAGTAAGAAAAGCCCCGGTTAATGCAGCGAGGTAGAACCAGATATTTCCTTTTTCACCCGCCCACGCAAGCCATAAGATCTGATCTTTACTATAGAAACCTGCGGTGATAAAAGGCAAAGCTGCCAGTGATGCAGCGCCAATGAGAAAAGTCCAATAGATCACTGGTAGTTTATTTTTCAGCCCTCCCATCTTAAACATGTCGTGTTCATGGTGAAGGACCATAATAACGGCTCCTGCAGCAAGGAAGAGCAGGGCTTTGAAGAACGCATGGATCATGAAATGGAAGATCGCTGAGGACCACGCCCCGATGCCCAGGGCGAGGAACATATATCCAATCTGGCTAATAGTGGAGTAGGCGAGTACCCTTTTAAGGTCAAACTGCGTAAGGGCGCTGAACCCTGCAATTAACAGGGTAATAGCACCAATGATTCCGACCCATAGTTGGGCCGTTGGGGCAAGTTCAAAAACCACATGCATTCGTGCAATGAGGTAAACTCCCGCTGTTACCATGGTGGCGGCATGGATCAGTGCGCTTACAGGCGAGGGACCAGCCATGGCATCGGGCAACCATGTTTGTAGCGGAAGCTGCGCGGATTTTCCCACGGCTCCTCCTAACAGGAGAAAGCCGATGGCAACAACGGTTTGGGAACCAACGGCCCACGTTTGCGGAGCTTGTGTAAGGATCTCCTGGATATTCAAAGTCCCCAGAGTACTGAAAAGCATAAACAAACCGATAGCCATCGCGGTATCACCTACCCTTGTGATAATAAATGCTTTCCTTGCCGCATACCCGTTTTTTTCTTCGTGATACCAGAAACCGATCAGCAGATAGCTGCAAAGGCCCACACCTTCCCAGCCCAGGTATAACAGTGCGAGGTTGTCGGCAAGCACAAGGATCAGCATCGAACAAACAAATAGATTGAGGAAAGCAAAGAATCTTGGAAAGCCCACATCATCTGCCATGAATCCTATTGAGTAAATATGGATCAGGAATCCCACGAAAGTGATGACGAAAATAAAGACGACTGAAAGGTCATCCAGGTAAAAAGCAAAGGCCGGAGTAAACCCATCCACATCCATCCATGTCCAGAGTACCTGGTGAAAAGATTGTTCTCCGCTTGAAATAAAGTTCAGGCCAATGACGATAGTGACGATCGCTGCGAGACCCACGCTGCCGGCGCCAACAATTCCTGCAACAGTCCGGGAAAGATCACCACGGGTAAGGATGAGGATTAATGCTCCCGTAAGTGGCAATGCGGGAATCAGCCACAACAGTTCACTCATAAGTATAGACCATTTTTAACATTTCAGTTTTGGCTAAAGCCCATTCACGCTTTCATGACTTCCTCCAGCTAAAGCTGGAGGCAATTGATGCCCCGGAGCCCGGTGCCTGCTATTCCCTTTTCAATCAACGGTTAAAATTCATCGGTGTATAATTTTAACCTTATGCCTTTATGTCCTAACATTAACCCTTCATCCTGTTTGCAGCGTCGCCATCAAGAGTTTTAATCTGGTGGTAGATCTGTAAGATCAACGCCAAACCTACCGATACTTCCGCTGCGGCCATGGTGATGATAAAGATAAACATTACCTGTCCATCGGGCTGACCCCATCGCGCTCCTGCCACTATAAAAGCGAGGCCCGCGGCGTTGAGCATGATCTCAACAGAGATCAGCATGAAGATGATATTGCGTCTGATTAAGACGCTGATCAGCCCCAGTATAAAAAGTATTCCAGCGAGGATTAATCCGGCTTCAACAGGTACACTGCTCATGATTCTGCTTTTTCTAAAAATCTATGTACAACTTTTTTCTTTTGGCGACCTAAATGGTATGCGCCCACAATTCCTGACATCAGTAGAATTCCGCTCAGTTCCACTCCAATCACATAAGGTCCGTACAACGACATGCCTACCTCCTTTGAGCTGATTGTTGGCTGGTCGAGCGGTGTTGAGCCCGCCTCAACGATAACGTAAATCAATTCAGCCAGAAGAATGACTGAGAGTATGGCTGGAAAAATAAATATTTCCTTCGTCAGCCAAGTTTTTTCTTCGTTCACGGTTTCGTCGCGGAGGTTGAGCATCATGATAACAAATATTACGAGCACCACTATAGCTCCGGCGTAGA
>JBBDXJ010000058.1:0-7553 GCA_040902445.1 Cyclobacteriaceae bacterium
TTTACATTTTGCGGTTTTAAATTTTTCGGTTTTGCGGTTTATGAGAAATTGTCAGGAAAACAGGGCACTAAAAACGAGCCGGATCAACATGAAATATCCGGAACCGCATGCAGCACCCGTTAATCGCTGTCTACCTTCACATCTTTGAACATGAACACGTTGTCGCTGAGCCGCAGAGGTTTGCCGCTGGCAATGGTCACGTTCCTGAGAATAACTTCACTGGTTCTGACATAGGGAAACTTCTCCAGGTGGGATTCGTCCGTCATACTTGGATTGAAATTTGCAAAAATGCCAGGACCCTGATAGTCTGCCGGATGATTGGAGTCGTCGATATGAAGTTTTTCGATGGTGATCCGTTCCGGCATATAACAGGTGTAGCCGAAATCATGCTGCCCGGAATTGGATCCTCCTATAAGGCTGGCACTGATTGGTCTTCCGCCTGACGGTACGAAAACGCAGTTGCGGATGAAAACTTCTCCCTGCCACGTACTACCGTAGTCGGAGCGCAGATTGACGAGGCTCCTTCCGCGGATGGTGGTGTTCTCCACGGTGAAGACCCCGCTGCCTATGGCGTTTATTCCTTGATGTCCGAGGGTCGAGTTGCGGATGGTTGCATTGGCAACACCCATGTGGGCATCGAACCGGGAAAAGATGCAACTGTCGTAAATAAGATTCTTGGAGTAGTTGGACCCCATGATTCCCCAGTACTTGTTGTCGTTGATGTCATTCGTCTGGCTGCAGTTCACGAATGACACGTTGAGGGCCCTGTTGACGGAGATGTCGTAGGTACCCATAGAGACTTTAACTCCTGCCGAGCCAATGGTCTCGTAGGTTTTGTGTCCGGTCAGGATGGTGTTCCGGACCGTCACGTAGGAGCAGTCGCCGATATTAAGAAACCCGCCATAAGGCGCGCCATGGTCTCCTTCGTCGGTGATGCGGTGTTCGAGCCCATCTACAAGAACATTGGAACGCCTGATCGCGATGCCCCGGCTATGGTAGGTGTACTTCGATTCGGCATTGTTGGCAATTGTGGTGAAACGTCCTCCGGTAATGGTTAACGCCTTCTCGTCAATGGGAAGGGCGGTGATGTCGGTGATTTGGTCGAAGTCCCAGATGATCGGAGCGTTCATATCCACATTGCCGTGTTTGTCAACGATAAAGATATCCGTCTGCGGGGATCCATTGTTTTGGTTCGGCCCAAACCGGATGTAACGTCTTACGTTGGAATTGGTGACGGTGACAATGCAGGTTCCTGGCAAGGAGACGTCAATTTTCTCCTGATTCCTCTTAAGGGAAGATATCCCCTCAAGTTTGAACGGTCGCAGGCTGGAATTCACCAGGAAAACATGTGCAGTACGGTCCTGGACGCCGGTATCGTCAATGATAAAGGCAGCCGTGCCGAAATCGGTGTCCGTCTGGATGAGTGCCGTGCGGTTTTTTCCGCCGATGTAGTATGTGGTCTCCTCGTCGGCTTTCACAGAAAGGCCGTGCTGATTGGCGAACGCATGGGCCGCTGCGATGGCGTCTATGTCATCGGTTTTGCCGTCACCTGTGGCACCGAAGTCACTATAGCGGACCAACCCACTGGCTTTAAATTTAACGACATCCTTTTTAGATACATTTATAAGTAATTCCCCTTTTTCATTTGTGCGTACCTGGGTTTTATTCTTTTTCGATGTTATCACCACATTTTCAAGCGGGCTTTTGGTCTGCCCCTGTGCCATACTGAATACAGTTGCAAATGAGAAGAAAAATAAGAGCGTGTATTTCATTACCAAGTATTTTTTATGCCAATCAACTTCCCGGAAGATCAATAGGATTGTTCGATATTACATTCGTCCATAAAGATCATGATAAATCAGCAAGTTCTCACGCATAAAACTAAGAACATTTTCAATTGCATAAGATTCACTTTGTAATAATTTCAAACCAACGAGGATATTTCTTGCCCCAGGTTGACGGTCACTAAAGTACGATGAGTGACTTACCCTCATCTCATTTCGAAAAAATTTTCTACTTTGGTACCCTAAACCGATCGCAATGAAAAAGAATGCAACAATTTTGAAAATGTCGTTCACGGTCCTGCTATGTGCCATACTGATGTCCGCATGCGCGCAAAAGAAAAATGACAGCAATGACTCTCAAATGGAAAACCCGGGCAATGAAGAAAATACGCTGACTCAGTCGGAGAAAGAGGAAGGATGGCAGCTTCTGTTTGACGGGAAATCGATGGAAAATTTCAAGGGGTTTCGCAAAGACGAAGTTCCTTCCGCCTGGCAGGTAGAGGATGGTGCAATCGCTTTTGCCGGCGAGCGAGGAGGCGATCTCATTACAAAAGATCAGTATAAGAATTTCGAGTTTTCCATAGACTGGAAAATATCAGAGGGAGGAAATAGTGGCATTATGTACCATGTATCGGAAGACACCGCTTACCACAACACCTATAACAGCGGGCCGGAAATGCAAGTCCTGGATGACGAAAGGCATCCCGATGCGAAGAAGGGTGTGAATGGAAATCGCCAGGCTGGCGCGCTGTACGATTTGATTCCGCTTTCTACTCCCGCTGTTAAGCCTGCAGGGCAGTGGAATAAGGCGAGGCTGTTGGTGAAGGATGGGCATGTCGAGCATTGGCTCAATGGCAAGAAGGTTGTGGAGTATGAAATTGGAAGTCCCAAATGGGACACATTGATTCAACAGAGTAAATTCGCATCGATGAAAGGATTCGGACGGGAAGAGCAGGGTCATATCGCTCTGCAAGACCATGGTGATAAAGTCTGGTTTAGGAATATAAAAATTCGCGTGCTTTAATTCTGTCGGATTTTCTCGGCGCCGCGGAGTCCGTCATTGCGAGCGAAGGTCGGGATGAGCGCGGCGCGCGGCAATCCCCTTGCGACGAAGTGCGTGTAGCAAGACCGATAGACTTGGCGACGAAGTGGAGACGGACCACAAACCGATGGTCCGGTTATTTGCACCGTTCGCTGTTTCTAATAGCTCCCGTGGTCAGCTGCCAGTCAAACTGCATGTCGCCTGGCGGTCATCACAACAGAAAAGCTCCACAGAAACGTGGAGCTTTTAGTATCGCATTTTTTACACGAGGTTACTTTCATTTTTTCAAGCATCCGGTATCTCCGGCTCTACCAGCTTAGCCAGCTTTTCAAGCGATTCCTGCCAACCTAAATAGCACATCTCTGCAGGGATGGCAGAAGGAATTCCTTCCTGTGTAATCTTTATTTCTGTGCCCGCAATAGTTTTCCTGAACGAAACAGAAGTGGTCATTTCTCCTGGCAGGTTTGGATCGTCAAATTTATCGGTGTACTTCAAAAACTCATTCGGTTTGATTTCCTTGTATGTACCACCGAATGAATGACCATTGCCTGTTGAAAAGTTTATGAATGACATCCTGAAAGAACCACCTGTCTCTACCTTCATTTGGTGGACGGTGCAAAGAAATCCATAGGGAGGTAACCATGACGCAATAGCAGTGGCGTCTGTAAATGCACGGAATACTTTTTCCGGAGATGCTTTAAGTATTCTGTGTAGTGAAACACTGTTAGACATATGACATATATTTTTTTTGCTTCCTACTCGTCAGGCTTTTCGGATGCGCCCGTTTTTTGAGTGGTTGCTGCTCCACTGGACTGTTGTGTTGGTTAACTTCAACAAAACAAAGGTGATGAGAAGATTTAATTTAGATGGAGGCTGAACACGACAATTTAAAGGCGGTTTGCGACTTCGTGTCGTGTCATCAAGCTCACTTGCTTTTCTTTAAAATCACATGAGTTGCACCCTTGCCGTACATTGTTTGCGTTTCAGTGAATCCCAGCTTAGGCAGATCAATTCCAGCGAATAGGTGTTCTCCGGATCCGAGAAACACAGGGGAGACAGCAAGATGCATTTCATCTATATAACCTGCTTGTAAGAACTGACGAATAGTTGATGTCCCTCCGCCGATGCGTATGTCTTTTCCGTTAGCCGCTTTCCTCGCTTTTTCCAATGCAGATTCAATGCCGCCTGTAACAAAGTGAAATACTGTATCTCCCTTCATGCTGACGGATTCTCTCGCATGGTGTGTTAAGACAAATACCGGAACATGATAAGGGGGATTTTCACCCCACCAACCTTTCCATTCATCATCTTGCCATGGTCCGCGAATAGGTCCGAACATATTGCGTCCCATGATCCACGCACCGAGGTTTTCAAATGACTTTTCAGCAAAGTCATTATCCGTTCCTTCCGTACCATCCCCTTTACCATACATTTTCTGAAACATCCTGGTAGGAAATATCCAATCGTGAAGTTCCTCACCTCTCTTACCTAACGGGTTCTCTCTACTTTGATCGGGTCCAGCTCCATAACCATCCAGTGAAACTGAAAATGCTGTTACTTTGACTTTACTCATACTGACTGCTTATTTAAGTTTCGAATATTCATTTTGCTATGCTATTTTTTCGTCACCGAACCTTCTGCATTTGTTCGATCGCTTTCCATCCTTCCGGTGTGATGCCCATGATCTCGGTGACAACACCCAGCGTTTTGTACGTGTCGAAGAAAGCCATTCGCGCGATGGGGTGATCTACTTCACTGATGACCGCATACCCTTGTTCGCGAAGATCGTTCGTAACTCGCTCAAAACCGCTAACCGGTAAACGGAATGCATTGTGCTGAATGCCGCCTGCGGGATACCTGTCGAGATAATCATGAAACATACTTTGGCCGGACACAGGCTGCACGAGTTCAATGAAAGTACCTCCGTTGTACGTCTGAGTAGTCAGCCATTCTCCGGCCACCACCTTGCCGTAGTAGGTCATGTCCAGATCCTGTGCGCGGACATGTTCCGGCTTCGGAAAGCCGGCGATGCCCAGTGCGTTCGAAAGGAATTTTACGGCAGCATGAATGTCCGGGATTACCCAGCAGATTTGTGCGAGTTCGAGTCCGGCGATGGGGTTGTTGATATTGCTCATGTTGCTTGCCTTATGTTAGCTTTAACAAAGTTACAGCGGAGGCGTTTCCCGCTGCGGGTGCAGTTGCGGCAATCATCAGGCGGTTTGCGACGTAAAACATCGTACGTTGGCGTATGCGTTTACAGCCCATCAATTCGCAGCTCAAATTAGCAGAGCAGCAATTGCAAACGCTGACCGAAACACTGGGCGAGCAGTTGACGGATTTATCGACACGGTTTTCAAAATACCGAAAGTCGTCCCGCTTGCAACGTTAACTCGACACCAACAGTCGTGGGCATCTCAGGCCTGATAACGAACCTGATATGGTGGATCGTGAGCTGACATTGAGGCCGAGGAAGAGGAGAGGATTGAGGAGGTGATTGCCAAAACTGTAAAATCCGTGATTTCACATTTCATGAAATGTGAAATTATAGCGCCCATCGATTAAAATAAATGTTACGAATCAAACAAAATAGTATGTAAATCGTATACTTTTGTATACTTCGTAAATTCAAGCGTGGCAGATCCTATAAAAAACAAGAAATACCTTAAAATTCTGGCTTCAGCCCATGATTTGTTTTGGAAGCATGGCTTCAGGCGCGTTTCTGTTGAAGAGATCTGTAAGCAAGCGGAAGTGAGTAAAATGACCTATTACCGCTTTTTTCCTAACAAAATAGAGCTCGCGAAAGCTGTTTTTGATCAGCTGGTGGAAGATGGTACTGAGAAATTTAGAACGGTTTTCCGAGAGGACACAACTTCGGCAGAAAAGATCAGGAAAATGATCGTGCTGAAAACTGATGCCACTAACAATATCAGCCGGGAATTTTTAAATGACTTCTATAATGATCGGGAACTTGGGCTTAAGGATTACATCGAAGAAAAGACCCGGAATTCCTGGAATGAAATATTAAAGGACTTCAGACATGCGCAGGAGAAAGGATGGTTCCGCAGTGATATGAAGCCTGAGTTCCTTTTTTATTTCTCGCAAAAAGTAGGCGAAATGCTCTCAGATGAAAAGTTATTGAGCCTGTATGAATCCCCGCATGACCTGATCATTGAGATGACGAATTTTTTTTCCTACGGCATCTCTCCCAAAAGAGAATGAAATGCATCGCCTTCTTGTCATATTGATTTTTAGTATCAGCCATGTATTACCTGGTTGGAGCCAGGACACGCTGACACAAAAGATCAGTGATACCTTGTTGATCAGTGGACAGTTGTCGACATGGACAAACTACAATCATCAAAATGATCTTCCATTGTGGTTGGGGGCGCGGTACATTCCGCAAGCAAACTATAACTTGAGATTGGCAGACGAAAAGTTGATCGATTTCGAGGTGTCGGCAAATATCAACGGATCAACTGGCTTTCACTTTTTCGATTCGAGTTATGCTGATGGAAATGTAAGACCTTACCGCGCATGGGTGCGTTATTCAACCAATCAGTTCGAGCTCAGAGCAGGGCTGCAAAAAATTAATTTTGGTTCCGCTTCAATACTCAGACCACTCATGTGGTTTGAGCTGGTTGATCCTCGTGACCCGTTAAGAATAACCACTGGTGTATGGGGCCTTTTGGGCAGATACTATTTCTTAAATAATGCCAATATTTGGTTGTGGGGTCTGTATGGAAATGACGATCCAAAAACCTGGGAAGTTGGAAAAACAAGTCAACGATATCCTGAATTTGGAGGACGATTTCAAATACCAATTCTAAAAGGTGAAGGAGGCATCTCCTTCCACCATCGTCTGGTTGACACGCGAAACCTTGAAGGATCCGTCCCTGGTTTTCCCGATATAAAGGAGAACAGGATTGCCATTGACGGTAAATGGGATGTAGGTGTTGGCTTATGGTTTGAAGGTGCATGGATCAAAAAGAATAAGGATGTTGGAATTTTAACAAACCAGCTCGTCCTAAATGGCGGCACAGATTATACCTTCAATGTTGGGAACGGCTTGAACGTTATTTTCGAACAGTTGCTTATTTCTTATGACAGAAGTCCATTTGATCTGTCTGAGCCTTTGTTCTTCTCTGCTTTATCATTGTCATATCCGATAGGTCTGTTCGACAATTTGAGCGCGATGCTCTATTACAATTGGGCAAATCACGACTCTTATAACCTCGTAAATTGGAAAAAGCAAATCGGCAAGTTTGATCTTTATTTCTTAGCCTACTGGAATCCGGACCATTACAGTCTTCCCCAACAGCAGGACGCAGGAAATTTATTTTCAGGAAAAGGCATTCAGATAATGGCGGTATTTAATCATTAAAAAAGAGATTGCATGGATAATTCATCGATCATCAAAATTCAAAAACTTAAAAAGGAGTACCAGGTTGGAAGCGGTTCATTCGTTGCTCTCCGCGATGTAAATCTTTCGTTTGGGAAAGGTGAATTTGCGGGCTTAGTGGGGCCGAGTGGTTCAGGTAAAACCACATTGCTGAATATTATTGGTTCGCTCGATAATCCTACCGAAGGGACAGTTGAAGTACTGGGGCAATCGGTTTCCAAACTCACCCACAAACAATCTGCAAAACTTCGCAACTATCATATCGGGTTCATTTTTCAGACGTACAATCTTTTGCCCGTTTATACAGTTTTTGAAAATGTAGAATTCG
>JBBDXJ010000059.1:0-7541 GCA_040902445.1 Cyclobacteriaceae bacterium
ACCCAAAATCCAGAGCGACAATTATTAACCAACGTAGGAATTTTTACTTCCGCGTGCGGGAATGTAGCCTATAACGGGGGTGCTTTTTTGAAACCTTTCAATAAGGATTCTTATTTCGTTTGTGAACCTGTTAGTAACATTGTTCATGCTGATCATTTGCAAGAGAAAGGAGCCAGTTTTACTGCATTTCGTGAAGGTCGGCCTAAAAAAGAATTTCTGGCTTCCACTGATGCCTGGTTCCGGCCAGTTAATATGTATGTGGGTCCCGATGGCGCTCTGTATATCGTAGACTATTATAGACAAATCATTGAACATCCGGAATGGATGTCGGAAGAGGCGATCAAATCGGGTGACTTATATAACGGTTCCGACCGAGGAAGGATATTTCGCATAACGCGAAAGGATGCAGTGCCGGCTACCTGGATGAAAGGCCTTCAGTTAGGAGAGGCAAAGGACGAAGCTCTCGTGGAAACATTATCACATGAGAATGGTTGGTGGAGGATAAACGCACAACGCTTATTGGTGGATCGCAATAGCAAGCAAGTGGTGCCATTGTTGATTCAACGAGCAACGAAGGATCCTTCGCCTATGGGTCGCCTACACTCCCTTTGGACGTTGGAAGGCTTGGGTAAGCTTACACCAGGATTGATTGAACAGTCATTGAGTGATTCTGAAGCAGGAATTCGTGAGAACGCTATCAAACTGGCCGAGCTTCATTTAGGGACTGCTCCTGAATTGGTTAAGGCGTTGTTGCTCCTACATGCCGATCCAGATGCCAAGGTAAGATTTCAATTACTCTGTACGCTTGGCTTTTTAGATACACCAGAATCCGCCGCGGTCAGAAATAAAGTCTTGCTTGATGATTTAGATGATAACTGGGTACAGATTGCAGCGTTATCTGCTGCTGCTTCCCAGACTTTCTCATTATTAAAAGTAGTACTGAGTAATTACCAGCATGACCTACCGGCATACGCCTCACTGGCACAACGGCTAGCATCAATGATCGGAGCAAGCGGGAATCTAGCAAATATTCGTCCGCTTATTGAACAAGCTGCATCGATCGGATCGAAAGAAAATAATGGATGGCAGGCGCCATTATTAGAAGGGCTAGCAGAAGGAATGGAAAGAAATCCGGTACCGAATTCAATTTTAAAGAATGAGCGTTCAGCCCCCATCAACATGTGCTTTGAACATTCTTCCGCTCCCGTGCGAAACGGTTCCTTTCATTTATTGACAGTTACTGGAATTGAGGACCAATCGCAATTGAAAAAAGCTATTGAGAAAGCGGTTTCGATTGTAAAGGACAGCAGTCATTCTGATGAGAAACGCGCTGAGGCGGTCAGGTTTTTGGCGCTTGATAATCTTGCTCCGCATGTTCTGCTACTGAAGAAGTTAATTGTTCCTCAGGAGCAGCCATCCGTACAACTGGCTGCTTTGAAGACGCTCAGCCGCATACCTGACCATACGGTAACGAATTATGTTCTGGAACAATGGCCGGGGTTAACCCCGGAAATAAGAGAGGCGGCCATTAATACATTTCTTGTTTCCCCTGATAGGGTTAGCGTGCTGCTGGATGTTATCGATTCGGGTAAGGTTCAGAAATCAAGCGTGAGTTTTTACCAACGTGTTCGGTTGATGACTGTATCCGATGAAAGGCTGCGATCACATGCCAGAGCGATGTTTGCGCAAAATGAAGAAGAAAAGGTTAATAAAGAATATCAGCAAGCCCTGAAATTGAAAGGTGAGCCGAAAAAGGGGAAGACTATATATCAGCAGAATTGTGCGATTTGTCATCAGGTCAGGGGTACTCTAGGGGTATCGTTTGGTCCTGATCTGGGAACGGTCCACAACTGGCAGCCTGAGGGAATCATGGCGAATATACTCGCTCCAAACCTTTCTATCGCTGCGGGTTATGAACTGTGGGCAGTTGAATTGAATAATGGAGAATCGGTTCAGGGTATTATTTCCAGCGAAACCCCTGGAGCTATCACACTTAAGAATGCCGGTGCACTTGAAAGGACAATCAATCGTCAGGATATTAAGTCGTTAAAAACGCTGAACATTTCTGTAATGCCCGCTGGATGGGAAAAAAGTATCAGTCACCAGCAGATGGCAGATCTATTGGTTTTTCTAAGACAAAATAATTAATTCAAAATTTGAGGGCGTATTCATAGGATTGTTCAATAAGATCATCGCATAATTTTTCATTATGAAAAAAAACCAAGAATCAACTATAGTTAATTTCCAAGCGGAAGGATTAATGATAAGGTCCTTTCTGT
This sequence comes from Cyclobacteriaceae bacterium, assembly GCA_040902445.1. GTDB lineage: Bacteria > Bacteroidota > Bacteroidia > Cytophagales > Cyclobacteriaceae > Chryseosolibacter. Next base: position 2,280 of record JBBDXJ010000059.1, read on the forward strand.
TGATGGCTTCAATACTTCTACTAACAAACATATCATTTGCACAGCACCAAGGTATGGCTGATGGAATGATGGAAGTCGGCGTCGCCCGAATAGACATCACGCCTGAAGGACCCATTCGCCTGGCAGGCTACGGAGTCCGGAAAAAGACGGAATCAGAAGGGGTGTTGCAACGGCTTGGAGCCAAGGCACTGGCGTTGGGCAATGATGCTCAGGGTGCTTCTATTCTGATTACTGTCGATTTGGTTGGAATTCCTTTACACATCACAACAAAATTAGCAGAACGACTTTCCCGCAAGGTTGGAGTTAAGGCAGAGCAACTGGTTATATGTGCATCTCATACGCATAGCGGTCCCGAGGTGGGCAACCTGTTGAACATACTCCAATACAGGAAGGAGAATGCTTTCAGTGATTCTCTGCTCGCGTTGGAACACCTGCTGCATATTTCGCAGTATATCGACCAGCTTTCTCAAAAGCTTGAGCAAGTAAGCCTGGAAGCTATGAAAAACCGAAGACCTGCTTTGGTAGCGTGGGGACAAGGCCAGGCAATGTTTGCGAAAAACCGCAGAAGTACAGGAGGTCCAGTGGATGTTGCGCTGCCGATTTTGCGAGTCACCGATCCGAATGGAAAACTTCGGGCTGTCCTCGTGAACTATGCCTGCCATGGAACTACACTCCCGGGCGAAGTGAACAAAATACACGGCGATTGGATGGGGGAAGCGCAAAAAATTATCGAAGCGAATCATCCGGACGCACTTGCAATGATTGCTATTGGGTGTGGTGCTGATGCAAATCCACAGCCGCGGGGTACCATGGAAAACGCAGAGACTCATGGCCGGGAAATTTCCGACAACGTGGAAAAGCTTTTGACTGCACAGCTACAGCCACTGACGACGCCTCCGGTAGGACGGATCAAGTGGGTGAAGTTACCATTCGCCAATATCCCTACCGTGCCGGAACTGATTAAACAAACGGACGATAAGACCGTCAAAGGTTATTATGCCCGTCTCGCCCTTGACCATATCGCCAGGGGTCAGGTTATTCCTCTTCATTTGAATTACCCCGTACAGACCTGGACCTTTGGCAAGGAACTCGTGATGATCAATCTGGCAGGTGAGGTAGTGGTGGATTATGCTACACGACTCAAAAATGAAATCGGTGCTGAACGTGTATGGGTAAACGCTTATGCCAACGATGTGCCCTGCTATATCGCTTCCAGACGTGTTATCAAAGAGGGTGGCTATGAGGCTGAATCCAGTATGTATTTTTACAATAAACCTTCACCCTTCGTGGAAGAAGTGGAAGATATTGTTGTAAAAGCTGTGCATGACCTATTACCAGAAGCGTATAAGGATGTTCGGGCTTTAAGTAATAATCCTGAAGTTGTGCATTCTGAAATTGGTGATGTTATTACGTTGAGAGCTGAAGTCGCCAGGTCAATCGGACCGGAAATCAAATATATGCCAGAGTGGAAAGCATTCGGTTGGTTCACAGAAGCAGACCGCGTGGAATGGGATGTGGAGGTGAAAGATAAGAGTAAGTATGACGTATACCTTGACTGGTCAGTTTCTGACAGCGAGGCTGGTAAGCCATTTGTTTTTGAAGCGGGGGATCAGAAACTAACTGGAAAGATCGGCAAGTCCGGATCCTGGTTCACTTACAGGAATGAAAAGATAGGACGAATCAGATTGTCTGCCGGAAGCCACACGTTAGTATTTAAAGCTGGCTCCGGATCTTCGAAGGGTGCTCTGCTCGATCTCCGGAGTCTGAAACTGGTTCCGGTAAAATGATCTTATTTCAAGAAGTATTGACGTATGAAAAGAAACTACGAAGAAAAAATCCTCGGTAAACACATCCTTTAGTGGACAAAAAATGAAAAGAAATAGCCACTATTCCCGTCAGCGTATCAATTACACTTTTCTCTTTTTGCTATCCTGCTTTGTAGTGTTGACAGTAAGTTGCGAGAAAAAACAGAGCTCGGCCTCAAGTAAGTTAGCGCAGGACGCTCTTGCTACATTTGAGTTAGAAGCAGGGTTCAAAATTGAGTTAGTAGCATCCGAGCCATTGATCGCTGACCCCGTGGATATGGAGATTGATGAATATGGTCGCCTGTATGTTGTTGAAATGCATGGATACCCGCTTGATAAAAGTGGAACTGGAAAAATAAAACTTCTTACCGATACGAATGGTGATGGGGTAATGGATAAAAGTACTGTTTATGCAGACTCGCTTATACTTCCCAACAGCATCATGCGCTGGAAAAAAGGTGTGCTGGTGACAGATGCACCAAACGTATTGTATCTCGAAGACCGGGATGGTGACGGACATGCAGAAATCAGGGATACAGTCTTGACGGGTTTTGCACTATCTAATCCCCAGCATAATCTTAACAGCCCCGTACTTGGTATGGATAACTGGATTTACTTGGGCCATGAGGGAGCGGTGTCAACTCAAACATATAAAGTAGAATTTGGAGATTCAGGTGATGAGATTTATTATCCCCGAAAGCCAAATAAGCCTCGTCTTGAAAAGAATGCAAACGGACGCTCTGTACGCTTTCGTCCGGGTCAATATGAACTTGAAACAACTTCCAGTAAAACTCAATTTGGTCATAGTTTTGATGCTTGGGGTCATCACTTTCTGGTAAGTAATGCCAATCATAGCATCCAGGAAGCAATTGCTGCACCTTATCTGAAACGTAATCCGGATTTGTTGATTTCAGATGCCACTCAATCACTCTCGGATCATGGTGACGCGGCAGAAGTGTTTCCAATAACTCAAAACCCCGAACATCAACTCTTAACCGATGTTGGAGTAATTACTTCTGCATGTGGTATTACAGCATATTTGGGCGGGGCATTTCCGGCTCCATACGATGGTAATATAAGTTTTGTGGCTGAACCGGTCAGCAACCTTGTACACGTTGATCAATTAAAGGACAAGGGAACAACTTTCACAGCAAGTCGTCTTAGTCCGCATAAAGAATTTTTGGCCTCCAAGGATTCAAAATTCCGACCTGTCAACATGTACATTGGCCCGGATGGGGCCCTGTATATTGTTGATTACTATCGGCAGATCATTGAGCACCCGGAATGGATGGGAGAAGAGGTGGTCAAATCAGGCGAGTTATATAACGACACGGATAAGGGTCGGATATATCGTATATCGTCCGAAGATTCAAACCCAGCTGAATGGACAAAGGGTCTTCAGTTAGGCGATGCTACAGCTGATCAGTTGGTGGAACTATTGGCTAGTTCAAATATCTGGTGGAGGCAAAATGCACAACGTTTATTGGTGGATCGGGCGAATAATCAGGCTGTTCCGGCCTTGGTCAAAATGGCAACTAACACTGTTTCTCCGTTCGGTCGTCTGCATGCACTGTGGACGCTGGAAGGATTGCAGGAACTTACGCCTGAATTGATCAGGCAAGCTTTAAAGGATCCTGTTGCAGGCGTTCGGGAGAATGCAATCAAACTTGCTGAACTTCATTTATCTTCCGGACCAGAACTAGCCAAAGATCTTCTTGCTATGCAAAGTGATGCTGACGCTAAAGTAAGATTTCAATTGCTTTGCACCTTGGGATTTCTAAATACACCACAAGCTGCTGAAGCAAGACATAGCCTCTTGTTCAAAGATGTAAGCGACAATTGGGTTCAACTGGCAGCTTTATCAGCTTCTTCGTCCGAAACAGCATCCTTGTTAAAGGTTGTTCTCGAAAAGTTTCAGAATAATGTTCCAGCCTATTCGTTATTGCTACAACGGTTAACCGCCATGGTTGGAATACAAGGTGATCTGGGAGTTATTTGCCAACTGGTACTGAAAGCCACGGATATTGAATCAGGAGCGCAAAGCGATAAAAATGCAGCGCTGCTGAAAGGGTTAGCGCAGGGCATAAAAGCGGAAAATTTACCACAAACAGCTTTTAAGAAAGAGGAACATCTATTGGTTACCGCATGTTTTGAGCACCCATCAGGGCAAGTGAGAAAAGCAGCCTACCAAATGTTAAAAACGATCGGGTTAAAGAACAAAACGTTGGCGAAAAGAACCATCGACAAAGCTGTATTAATTGCAGTGAACCAGAAACAGCCTGAGGATCGAAGAGCAGAAGCCATTGATTTAATATCGCTGCTAAACCCAGCTCCTCATGCCCCTCTTCTCAAGAAATTGGTTGGTCCGAAAGAGCCACTATCTATCCAGTTAGCTGCTTTACGTACACTCAGCGCGGTGCATGGCACTGTAGCGAGCGAATTCATACTTACACAATGGTCTGTTCTTACTCCTGAAGTACGGGATGCAGCAATAAGTACATTTTTAGTTAATCCGGAAAGAGTCGCCATTCTTTTGAAGGCCATTGAAGAGGGAACAATTCAGGCAAGTAGTGTAGCATGGCCACGGAAAGTCAGATTGATGGCCCAACGCGACGAAAAATTGCGTAACTGGGCCAGATCGCTGTTTACAAAAAACGATACCGAAAAAATCAATAAAGCATATCAGGCTGCGCTGGAATTGAAAGGAAATGAAATTAAAGGCATGGAGGTGTATCAACAAAACTGCGCACTTTGCCATCAAATAAGAGGAACTATGGGTGTGAATCTTGGTCCTGACTTAGGTACTACTCATAACTGGTCGGCGAATGCCATTATGGCTAACATACTAGCTCCCAATCTTTCCATTGCCAGTGGTTTCGATCTCTGGGAGGTCGATTTAAAAAATGGAGAGTCAGTTCAAGGAATAATATCAACGGAAACCCCTAATGCAATAACGCTTCGTAATGCAGGAAGCATGGAAAGAACAATTAGTCGAAATGATATTAATTCTTTAAAGGCGCTCAACATGTCGGTCATGCCCGACGGTTTAGACAACCAGATCAATCAACAACAGATGGCCGACTTATTGGCGTTTCTTCGACAAAACAAGTAGACAATAGAAACTGTCAAATGTTGAATCCCCAAGGTTGAAACTTATGCCAGCGTACATGCCTTTTGAAATGGACTTTGCAGGTAGCCGATTACAGATTTGAATTTCAAAAGCCAGCGTTCTTCCTTGGAATTCGCAATAGATATCTGGCCGCCTTTTTTCCTGATAGTCCGTCACGTCACAAAGTGATCGTCAATGGCAACGGAGTGAGAATCAACTCCTGCCTGGTATTTAGATATTCTCCGAGAGCTTTCTTTAAAGATTTGTGACGCTAGTATTTAGTTGCATAAATAAGCGTACTTAAGTTTCTTTTTAAGGCCTCCTGGGAAAACAACAGTTTTAGTCCAT
>JBBDXJ010000060.1:0-7510 GCA_040902445.1 Cyclobacteriaceae bacterium
TTGTGCCATGCCATCATAAGCAACCAGGCACAAAACCAGGTATTGCCAAAAAGTTTTGATACGAGAGAGGGTTTTTTTGACACAGGGAAGATAGCGGAAAAAATGGAAAAAAGGAACCCCATCTGTACGGGGACGGTTCACCTGTCCCCCGAGGGGTCAGCTTAAAGCTTATTGCTTACAACCTCTAAAACTCTTTCTTGAGGTGGAAAAAGAAGCCCTGTTCTCCTTCGGCATTGAAGGAATATTCGAAACGCACAACTATGTCGTAGAAGCCGACCACATCCACACCGAGGCCGGTGCCGAAAAGAACTTTATCAGACAGAGTTGTATTCAACTGCCGGGCTTCATAGTAGGGATAATTTCTAACGTAACCCAGGTCGGCGTAGGTCTTCAGATAAATAGACAATGGCACATACCTGAACTGTTTCGCAGGCATGAGCGCCCAGTGGTAGTTCCTGTTGAAGATCAGTTTTTTGAAAGTGGTCTTATTGAGAAAATACCACGGACCTTCCACCACGTACAACTCGTAACCACGCACGAATTGTTTGCGCTGTCCGAGCACTCCGAAATTTATATACGGTATGTTTTCGGGACGGCTGTAATAAGTGACGAAATTATTTGACAGGTAATAGTTTTTTTTCAGATCAAAATATTTCGAATACAATATGCTTGTCTCAAAATTATTAAGGTCCTCACTGAGACCGAGTCCATTTTGTGAAATGTAAAATATAAACTGATTGCCTTTTAACGGATAAGCGGATACGTCGCGATGATCTGAATTGAACTGGTAGGAGACAGAAGAATATTCCTGGCGCAGTAATTCACCATGGATATAGTTAGTATTCGAATCGATCACAATTTCATTGACATGCATATTCCGGTATGCGACGTTAAAGGAATGTGTTTTATAAAAGGAATTGCGATAGCTGTAGGTCACGCCTGCGCGGCGCTCATTGCGAAGGATCTGATCGGACTGGGCGAATTCGTATTTGTGATCACGTGTTTGATAGGCCACATTTTTTGTTTCGTGGAAACCGAGATCGATAGTAATACCGTGTTTTTGTCTTTTGTCGATGTAAGGAAACCGGTACATTAATTCAAACCGGCGCTGAAATCCAAACTGAGCCACAAACCGCAGGGTTTCGTTTCGTCCCCGCATATTGAACTGATAAAGTCGAAGACCGTAATTTACACGTCTGAAATCATGATCGTAATTTTGCCACCACTCATTAAAATTCCTATCCGAAAGTTCAAAGATGGGAGAGGGGAAGGTATACCATCGCTCGTTCAGATCCACGAGGAGGTCGACTTTGTTTTCCTGAAGCTCCAGGGTACGGATCTCAACGGTATTGAACAGCCTGGTGTTGATTAATTTTTTTTTATCGAGATCGATAATGTCAGGAAGATCGAGGTTGTAGATAAGATCGCCTGGTTTTAAGGTGAGTTCGCGAATGATGATCTGGTCGCGGGTTAATCTGTTGCCGATTATAAAAACCCTGTTAATGAGCAGAAACCTTCCGGTGCTATCCGCGCGCACCTGTTGCCGACGCTCATTTTTTGTTGAGTCATGCAGTAATGATGCAGGATAGTCGACCTGACTATTCTGGGCGAAGGAAAAATAAGTTAGAAATATTAAGATAATCGCCATCCGGGTACCACTAAAACACTTTTGATATAATCATCAATTTTCTCACGCGAATCTGCAAAAGATCATGGCGCCAGGTTCTTTTTTTGTAGTTTGTAAATCCTGCCAGTAAAATTCGGATCACAAATTGAGCGACCTGAGTTTGCTTTTCGGAAGACTCAATTACTTCACTTTATCAGGTACCCCAATGGTTTTATTTCGATAGGAATATGCCAAAATAAAAATTCCTGCCAACACTAAAGGGATGCTGAGTATCTGGCCCATATTGAGTGGAAGCTTGTCTTCAAATGAAACCTGGTTCTCTTTAAGGTATTCGTAAACAAAGCGCAGCCCAAAACAAACGATCAGAAATATTCCCAGTAATCTCCCGGTAGGAAGATTTTCTTTATAGCGTCTCCAGATCATGAATAACAAAATAAAAAGAATAACGCAGGAAACAGATTCATACAATTGGGCTGGGTGCCGCGAAATTCCCAGGGTATTTATCCGTGCTGCCAGCACGCCATCCTCCTGAGTGGTCAATTCATAATCCAGGGGTGCAGATCCCTCATCGAAGAACTCATAAAGCCTGTTGGATAAAAGGTCGTTTACGGTGAGTTCTATCAGAGCCCGCGCATCCGTCTCCTGAACCCCCTTTTTAAAGAAAACATAGACCGATAAAGGCACACGGCCTTCTGCAGTTTCCTTTACCACTTCATTTTTCCGGTAGGCGACCCCTTCCACGATCTCATTGGGATTATAGCGGGCGTCCTCAAGAGATTCTGTCAGGGGGTTTACAAAAACGATTCCCACAGCCGCATTTGTGGGCACACCAATGATCTCGGAATTAAAAAAATTGCCCAGCCGGATCAGTGCCCCCGTAAGGGCTACAAGGATGACAATGCGGTCAACCACCTGGAAATAATTCTGTCCCGGCTTTTTCTGACGACTATAAAGCCAGAGGGCAAACAAAATACCTATGGCGGCTCCGTGACTGGCCAGGCCTTGTAACCCGGTAAATCTAAAAGGGCTGAACTCAAAGGGCAGGAAAATACTCAGGGGCTCTTCCCAGATGATCTCGGGCTGGTAAAATATTATATGGCCCATGCGCGCCCCGATAATTGTGGCTATGACCATATAGATCGTAAGTGTATCCACGTCCGATTCGGGTTTTCCTTCCTTGCGGTATATGTAATATAAGGCCTGCTGGCTGATTAAAAAGCCTAACGCAAAAAGCAGTCCATACCAGCGAAGTTCAAACGATTCAATGGTAAAAATGTCAGGGTTTCCGTTCCAAATGATATAATCGAGTATAGCCATAAAGGCAAATATAAGTGTAAAGCAGAAAGCGAAAAGCCCGCCCGTACTGAAAGTTCATTCGGGCGGGCAAAAAGCCAAAAGTTGGGGCCTTTTTGCGGGAAGTGGTCTATTTATTTGGCCTTTGGCAGTTCTTGTTAATAATAGTACTTATTGCCTGCAGGATGGCTTGTAATGGAACTAATAAGCTTGCTACAGCCGTGCATTTGCCAACGGCCAAAAGCTAACAGCCAAATTCTTTTACTACCCCAATGATTCAAGTTCTTCCTCAAATCCCGACGACAGAATAGGAAAGCGGCACCAGCTGCGGGGATCAACGTTAAAATCATCGAGGTGAAATGCAGGGGCAAATCGTTCGCGCTTCCATTGGTTCTGGGACCAAAGTCGGAAGAACTTGCGGATATAACCTATTAAAAGCGCAGGGTCTGTTTCTTCCGCCATTACCAGGAAAACTTGCTGGGGAGACTTACGCTCAAAAATAGCAAGCCTCTCAATTTTTGCAAGTACCGTATAAGGCATCAGATCGTCTTCATCGGTTTGATTTTTTTCCGGAGGACGCAATTCGGCTGTAGGTTGAAGATTGTTCACCGCGCGAAGGCCCGGATGATCAAGGGCCTTTTCCGCCCATCGCAGCCATTGAAGAATAAAAACTTTGCTCAGGCCTGCAATGGGGGAGAGGCTCCCGCTGGTATCTCCGTCCATCGTGGCATAGCCAACATCCCCTTCGCTGCGGTTAGAGGTTGTGAGCAATACCGCCCGCCTGATGTTCGCCAGCATCCAGATAATTGGCGAGCGTGTTCGCGCCTGTATGTTTTGTAAAGTGATATCGTCGGTTTGCCAGGTGAGTTTTCTGCCTATAGCGCGTTCGATGCTGGAGGTGTAGGTATGTACCGCATCATCAATTGTCCATTCGTGAAATTCCGCGCCGATACTGCTCGCAAGGGACCTCGCGGCAGAAAGCGTTTCCGCTGAAGAGTTTTTCGTTCCCTGATAAGCGCAAGCCAGGATCTTTCCGACGGCGATTTTCCAGTCGCTTTTTATTTCGGATTCGCTCAGGCCAAAGATTTCACAGAATTTTCGCCATCCCAACGCTGTGCCTGCGCGCTTCACCATTTCTGCTACCAGGATAGCACAAATGCCCGAGTCTGCCCCTCCGCTTAAAGAGACGACAAACCCCTTTGCTTTGCTTTTTCTGATGTAATCGTAGAGGGCGAGTGAAACGGCCTGTGTCAGTTCTTCATTGATTTCCTTGTGGTCAGCGGAGGGCACGCACTTTGTCTTTGCGGCTTCCTTGAAATCTATTTCACAAGCCATCACGTGATATTCATCAAAGGTCAGTCTCTTGTTGACGGCTACAAGCTTTCCCTGTTGACCGACAATGATATCCCCGTCGTAGATCATCCTGCCTGCCTCATTTCCAAGGAGGTTGACAAAGAGATAAACACAATTGAATTTTTGGGACCCTTCGATCACCACTTCCTGTTCTCGTAATTTACTTTTGCCCATGGCATAGTGACTTGCACTGGGATTGAGGATCAGGTCTACTCCGCGTTCGCACAAACGATAACCAGGACGATTTTTTTTGCGCCAGGCGTCTTCACAGATTTCGAATCCGAACCTGACGCCTTCAATTGAATAAATAATATCTCCGACTTCGAACTTTTCGCTGCCCTTTGTGTATTGAGTGATCTCCCCCGGTAGTCCTTCATCGAACCAACGCGGTTCATAGTGTACGCCATCTCTCGCGAGATTTTGTTTGAATGTGACGCCGAGGATCGTTTGGTTGCTGATAACACAAACAGCGTTGTAGGTAATTTCATCCATTCTGAAAGGCAGGCCCACGGCAACCGTGATTCCATCGCATTTTTCTTTGATCACCAGTAATTCTTCCCACGCTTTCTCCGGAACCCATTCACTGAGGAAAAGGTCTTCACACCCGTATCCCGTAATGGTAAGTTCCGGAAAACACAGGAGTTTTACCTGTTGCTTTTTTGCCTCTTCGATAGCTTTAAGAATACGGAGGGTATTATTCTCCCAGTCAATGGGAATTTGATTAACAGTAGCGCCTGCGATTTTCACGTTCTTTTGATAGGTTGAACCAAATAATACCACATACATCACGCAGAGGCCCACCTACGTGAGACACTTCGGCGGGGGATCCGCAAAGCTCGCAAAGTTTTTTTTTGTGTTTGTCGATTTCATAGTCGAATACCTAATTCAAATACCTAATGACTAATGCCCTATACCTAATGACATGCCCTATACCTAATACCCCCTCCTTCGCTATCCTCGCGCATCCACACGCAAGCTTCGGCGGGCGAAGCAATGCCGCGAAGTTATTAAATATCAAATAGACTCAGCATCTCACAGGTTTTAAAGGCGGCATCCTGTTCAGCCTTTTTCTTGCTATTACCGTAACCGGTGCCTTTTGGTTCATTGTCCACTAAAACCTGTGCCGTGAACTCCTTATGGTTCCTCGCCTTTTTGACGTTCACAATTTCAAAACGAACTTCCTTGCCTTCGCGTTGCGCCCATTCGATGATCTTACTTTTAAAGTTTGAATTGGAGTTCACCAGTTCATCGAGGTCGTAGTTGGGGGCGATCATTTTATCGATGACGAATTTTCGGGTGCGCAGAAAACCCTTGTCGAGGTATATTGCGCCAACGATAGCTTCCAGGGTATTGCCGAGTATAACTTGCTGGAGGTGCGCGTTTTTATTATCAAACTGAACAATGTTAGCCACACCGATCTTTCGCGCCAGTTGATTTAACGCCTCGCGGTTAACAATTCGGGAACGGATCTCAGTCAGGAAGCCCTCGGGTTTAAAAGGAAATTTCTTGAAAAGATAATCGGCTACAGCAGCGCCGAGGATAGCATCGCCGAGATATTCGAGTCTTTCATTGGATTCTTTCAGGCCGTGCTGGTTTTCCTGAGCTATGGAACTGTGCAGGGTGGCCAGGCGATACAATTCCAGATTGGAAGGAGTAAGGCCGGCAATATTTTGAATAGCCCTGATCAGCTTTTGATCATTCGTTGTTTTTCCTTTCGGGATTTTAAGGATTTTCCAAACCAAGCGAAATCAATTAGTGTATGAGATGCTAATTTAACAATTATAGCAAAAGTTAACGCCGCATCATCAGCCCAGGCCTTTGATTTTTCCCTCTTTTGGCTAAAGCGTTAGATTTTTCGCAGCAGGATGGAAAAATTATGACCTCCGAATCCGAAAGTGTTGCTTAAAGCAACATTGACTTTGCGTTCCTGGGCTTTATTGAACGTCATGTTGAGTTTCGGATCCAGGTCCGGATCGTCAGTAAAGTGATTGATCGTGGGAGGGATGATCGATTGGTCGATGGCGAGCAGGCAGGCAATGGTCTCGATTGCCCCGGCAGCACCTAACAAGTGGCCCGTCATGGATTTGGTCGAGCTGATATTCATCTTATAGGCATGCTGTCCAAATACCTTTTGGATTGCTTTGATTTCGCCAATATCTCCCAGAGGAGTTGATGTGCCATGTGTGTTGATATAATCGACGTCTTCAGGTTTAATACCTGCGTCGTCCAGTGCATTGTACATTACCTGAATGATTCCCGCCCCATCGGGATGCGGAGCAGTGATGTGGTAGGCGTCAGAGGACATACCGCCCCCGATGATCTCGCCATAAATTTTTGCTCCTCTTTTTTTCGCATGTTCGTACTCCTCAAGGATAAGTGCGCCCGAACCTTCACCCAACACAAAACCGTCGCGGTCTTTGTCGTAGGGACGGGAAGCTGTCTGAGGGGAATCGTTTCTTTCTGAAAGCGCTCTCAAAGCATTGAATCCGCCGACACCGGCTTCGCATATAGCAGCTTCAGATCCACCGGAAACGATAATGTCAGCTTTTCCCAAGCGCAGATAGGTAAAGGCATCGTATAACGCATTCGTAGAGGAGGCACAAGCGGATACGGTAACATAGTTCGGACCGCGAAAGCCATACTTAATGGAGATATGACCTGCGCTGAGGTCAGGAATCATCTTGGGAATAAAGAAAGGATTGAATCGGGGTGTTCCATCACCCCTAGCATAAGATTTTACTTCTTCCTGAAAGGTGAGCAAACCACCAATACCCGAACCCCAGATAACACCAACGCGGTTTGGATCAAGGTCCTTAAGGGGGAGTTTTGAATCTTTGACAGCTTCATCAACCGCCACCATCGCGTACTGTGCGAAGGGATCCATCTTCCTGGCTTCCTTGCGGTCAATGAAATTGCCAACATCAAAGTTCTTTACTTCGCAGGCGAATTTTGTTTTAAATTGAGCAGGGTCAAAGCGTGTAATCGGAGCGGCGCCACTATCTCCCCGTTTTAACCCTTGCCAGAATTCCTGAAGGGTATTTCCTATGGGGGTGAGTGCACCAAGTCCTGTAACGACTACTCGCTTCAAAATCATGTTCTAAGGTGTGTGAATGTAGAAAGGCAGTTATCAATTACTTCTTAACGTTTTGTTCCAGGTAGGAGATAGCCTGGCCAACAGTTGAGATATTTTCGGCCTGATCATCGGGAATTGATATGTTGAATTCCTTCTCGAACTCC
>JBBDXJ010000061.1:0-7493 GCA_040902445.1 Cyclobacteriaceae bacterium
GGAAAATCCCGATTTCGTGGTGGCTTGTGTAGGTGGAGGAAGCAATGCCGCGGGTGCATTTTACCACTTCCTGGATGATGAACACGTAAACCTTATCGGTGTAGAAGCAGCGGGCAAGGGTCTCACGTCCGGAGAATCTGCGGCCACCACGGCGCTGGGCAAACCAGGAGTGTTGCACGGCAGTAAGACATTGCTCATGCAAACGGAAGACGGCCAGGTTGTTGAGCCGCACTCTATTTCTGCGGGCCTCGATTATCCGGGAATAGGTCCGATGCATGCACACCTCTTTGATGTGGGGCGCGTGAAATTCGTCAGCGCTACTGATGATGAAGCCATGGATGCAGGTATTCAACTAAGCCGGCTTGAAGGCATTATCCCCGCTATAGAATCCGCCCATGCTCTCGCTGTTTTGAACCAGTTTGAATTTGATGAGGATGACATCGTTGTGGTGAATTTATCCGGCAGGGGAGATAAGGATCTTGAAACGTATATCCGTTGGGGTAAATATTAAAATTAACCTTCCGCGTTGGGCGGAATGCGCGGCAGGCAAATCGTGCAACCAGTTATATTCAAATTCACGTCATGTATTTCTACTCTAACATTCAATCCCCCCATGAACAACAGGATCACCGCTTTATTTAAGAAGAAAAAAAAGAACATACTCTCCGTTTATTATACCGCAGGGTTTCCAGCGCTGGACAGTACTGGTCCCACTGCAAAATATCTGTCTGATGCGGGAGCTGATATAATAGAGATCGGAATTCCTTTTTCAGATCCCGTGGCGGATGGACCCACAATTCAGGAAAGCAATAAGATTGCGTTAGACAATGGCATGAATGTACATTTACTCATTGATCAGGTGAAGGAGATCCGGAAGCAAAAGATCGATATGCCTCTCATACTTATGGGATATCTCAATCCTGTGATGCGGTATGGAATGGAGAAATTCATCAACGATGCGGCGAAGGCAGGAGTCGATGGTTTGATATTACCTGATATGCCCTTGTATGAATACGAAGAGGATTTTAAACCTTTATTTGAGGCGGCAAATCTTTGTAATACTTTCCTGATCTCGCCTACAACCTCCGGCGAGCGGATACGGAAGATTGATGCCGCGACGAATGGTTTTGTATATGCTGTATCTGCATCCAGTATCACCGGCGCCAGGGGCGTTTTCCAGGAAGAGCAGATAAAATATTTCGAAAGACTTCAGAATATGAAATTGGCCAACCCTTGCCTTATTGGCTTCGGTATCTCAAACCACCAGACCTTTTCCAAAGCATCAGAGTATGGGGCCGGCGCCATCGTCGGAAGTGCATTTATAAACCTGCTAAAAGAATCCAAATCTCCTGAAAAAGATATTCATGCTTTTGTAAAGGAATTAAAAGGTTAAGTTTGAAATTAATCAATCTGTTATGTCACTGATCGTTTACGGAATCAAAAACTGCAATACAGATCTTCCTCCCCGCATGAGGTCAGCAGAAAGAATGCTAATACAACGCTGTAGAAGCGCGAAAAATGGAAGTGAAAGTTCTTTCGTTCATTTATGTTCTTTTGTTGAAATCGGAGGTTAACACCTGCTTGCCCGGCCAAAAATTCTGGCTCCGGGGTTAAGGACCCACAAAACCGGGATTTCAAGGAAAAAAGTTCCATTTATTGTGCCAGGTAAAATGAAACTGAGTGATCATTTTTTGTGTTTTCAGATAAAACGTTTTATGGCTCATGCAAATTTTTCCAATCTGGTAAAAAGTGAAACCCCGACACTTGTTGATTTTTATGCTGATTGGTGTGGACCCTGCAAAATGATGAAGCCTATTTTAGAGGAACTAAAAAGTCAGGTGGGACACCAGGCAAAAATTATTAAGATCGACGTCGATAAAAATCCGTTGCTCGCCAACCTGTATCAGGTCAGGGGTGTTCCTACATTGGCCCTGTTCAAAAATGGTGAGCTGAAATGGAAACAGGCGGGCGTTGTTCAGGTAGAATACTTAAAGAAGGTAATCGAGCAATTTTGGTGATACGCCACTGGCGTCGGGTACCTACCCGGGCACGCGTGTTCTGGCAACTAATTAAACATGTATCGTTTAAAAATTATTTCGAGCTCCTTATAAAAAAGCGGTTCGTTCGTCTCGGTGAGGCTGGCGCTGTCGGTTTCCCTGATTTGATCAATTAGACTTTGATAGTGATTGGTATTGACAGGTGAAATCAACAATTCTTTCAGATCTTTTTTCATAAACTCGATTTTGACATTTGATAACTCGTTAACCCTGAAATGGTTTGACAGATATTCTTTAAGATGGCGTTCGTCTAGAAAATCTTTGATGAGGTCATTCCTTAATTTGCGGACGAGTTCCAGAATTCTTTCTTCTGTCCACTGGGTGTTCACTTCATTAATACTCATAGTGCAAGGTGGTGAAAAGGATGCGACAATTAATGTCAAAGTATCGCAAATACGTTGATTAATTTTTATGCCAGTTATTGGGGAAAAAGCGTGTGTTTGTACAGAGCGAAAACTTTTCCTGCCGGCTTACGTCTTTATAAATGTTGATTATCCCGTACTTAATAGCTGCAATCGTGTTACCTTCCTGTTAAAAAAGTGTTAAAAACTTTGAAGCCAGCAATAAAACCTCTATTTAGTGACCATGGATAAGTCATTCTTACAGAAGCTTTTTAATTCACACCAGGCCTGCCCGACCTGTCCTTCACCCTCGGAGGTGGCTGGTTTTTTCAGCAATCTCCTGGGAACTCTCTTTGCCGAATACACGCAGTTGAGTTTTCAATCGCAGGATCACTTTATGCAACACATGGAGAGCCTGCAGGCCGAGCTCGACCGGATAGTTCGTTTTAATCCGCATAAAGGAAAGGTAGAAGTTGGGGCAATTGCAGGGCAATTTTTTGACTCGCTGCCGCAGATTTTTGAAAAGCTGAACGGCGACATTGATGCAATGTATGAGGGTGACCCGGCAGCAAAAAGTAAAAGCGAAGTAATCCAAACCTATCCGGGCTTTTACGCAATCGCAGCCTACCGCATAGCCCACCAGCTGCATGTGCTCGGTGTGCAGGGCATTCCCCGTGTGATCACCGAACACGCACACAGTAAAACCGGAATCGATATCCACCCCTCGGCAAGCATCGGAAACCATTTTTGCATTGACCATGGTACCGGTGTTGTGATCGGAGAGACGGCCGTCATCGGAGACAATGTAAAGATTTATCAGGGCGTAACCCTGGGGGCCCTCAGTGTAAGTAAAGATGATGCAGTGAAAAAACGACATCCCACCCTCGGCGATCATGTGGTGGTTTACGCCGGTGCAACTATTCTGGGCGGTGAGACTATCATCGGCCATCACAGCGTAGTAGGTGGAAATGTCTGGCTTACCAGAAGCGTCCCCCCGCATTCCAAGATCTATTACCAGGCAAAAATGTATAATGGTGAGAAGGAAGAAACTGATATAGTTATTTTTAAAGCCGAACATGACAAATAGGCTTCTTTAACTACACCATTTTTAATTCTATGAAACTCAACGAACTGATCGGAAACACGGCCCTGGTTGAACTTGTTAACATTTCACCGAATAAGCGCGTAAAACTTCTGGGTAAACTGGAAGGAGATAACCCGGGCGGAAGCGTTAAAGACAGGACAGCCTATGGAATGATCAGAGGTGCACTTGAACGCGGCGATATTAAAAAGGGGGACAAATTGGTAGAAGCTACCAGCGGAAATACGGGGATCGCCCTGGCAATGATCGCCCGTATTATGGGATTGAACATGACGCTGATCATGCCCGACAACTCCACCCGTGAAAGAGTATTGGCTATGGAAGCGTACGGGGCTAAAGTTATCTTAACCCCTGCCGCCAAAACCATCGAATACTCCCGCTCGCTGGCGGAAGAGATGGCGGCAAAAGAAGGCTACTATATACTAAATCAATTTTCAAACCCCGATAATTACCGGATCCATTATCAGACAACCGGCCCTGAGATCTGGCGCGATACCCAGGGAACAATCACTCACTTTGTTTCCGCCATGGGAACAACCGGAACGATCATGGGAGTGTCCCGCTATATGAAGGAACAAAACAAAGAGGTCCAGATAGTCGGAACCCAGCCGACTGACGGGTCCTGCATTCCGGGAATCCGCCGTTGGTCACCTGAATTCCTCCCTAAAATTTTCGAAAAGCATAGAGTTGACAGGATCCTCGATGTTTCTGAACAAGATGCGCGCATCTTTACGAAGCGCCTGGCCAAAGAGGAAGGGATCCTCGCGGGAATGAGTAGCGGCGGAGCCCTGAGCGCAGCCGTTAGAATTGCAGAAGAATTAGAGCAGGGTGTGATTGTTTTTATTATCTGCGACCGCGGCGATCGCTATCTTAGTTCTGATCTTTTTACCTGACGACATCCAGTTAGAAATCCTGCTGGAAGTACCTTTATCTGGGTACAATTCTCCACAGGGACGCCAAAATAACGGCAATCCCCTCAGTTCCAACTATGAAATTTCAGGGATTAGTTTTTGTTTGAACAAGCCAAAATCCTTTCTGTGAAATTGCTGTGAATTTCACCGCTGACCCTGCTGGCCGGTGGATCTCGTTCTCATCGATTCGCCAGCCAGGCTTTTTCCGGAATACACTTCTCACAGCAAAGTGGGCCAACGCAAAAATGATCTATGAAAGAAATTTTTCACCGGGCTAACCAATACCTTTTTTTTATTGTACTGCTCATTGTGGTGATGTATTTCGGGCGGGCGTTCCTTATACCGATATTTTTTGCAGCGCTACTGGCAATGCTCATGGCGCCTGTGTGCAGAAAATTAGACGCATGGGGATTTAATCGAGCCCTTTCAACTCTTACATGCATATTGATCCTGGTTGTTGTGATTGCCGGCGTTGCTTTTATCATAAGCACGCAGATATCAACCTTCGCTGAAAACATGAGCACGATACAAACGAAGGGGAAAGAGTTTTTAGAACAAGCCCAGCGTTATATCGAAGAACAGATCGGCATGACTCCGCAGGAACAGGATGAGGCTGTAAAGAAACAAGCTGAACAATCAACTCAGTCAGGCAAACCCAGTTTGCCCGCGAGAATTTTGGGAGGCATAATGTCAACACTCACTGGCATGGTCCTCACGCTGGTGATAACGTTTTTGATGATATATAACAAAGAGCAGTTTGAAACTTTTTTCCTCCGGTTATACGATGACCAGGACACCAAGACAGTCAAAACGGTTGTCGGCCAGATCAGCGAGGTTTCACAAAAATATCTTACCGGCAGAGCCACTTCAGTTCTGATCATTGCGACGATGTATTCTATCGGCTTGCTGATCGTTGGAATTAAGAATGCCGTGCTTCTTGCCGGTATCGCTGCGTTGTTGACTGTAATTCCTTACGTCGGAACCGTTCTGGGGGGAATGTTTCCAGTGTTGATGGCATTATTGACCGAGGACACGCAAACGGCGCTATGGGCAGGCGTAGTGATGATAGTGATCCAGGCCATTGATAATTATTTTATTGAACCCAATGTGGTTGGCGGCGAAGTGAATTTAAATGCGCTTTGGTCGATCCTCAGCATTCTCGCCGGGGGTATGATATGGGGAGTAGCAGGCATGATCGTCTTTTTACCTTTATTTGGAATCATCAAAATTATTTGTGATCACGTAGAGCCCCTGAAACCGATCGGTTATCTTTTAGGAGAGCCCGGTGGAAAAAAACCGTCCAGGATCAAACAATGGATCGCCGAAAAATTCGGAAAGGGAAAAAAAAGCAATAAGAAATAATACACACTATTTCGTTTGCAGACTTTAACAATAGCTCAAAAATCCAAAACGAATAATTAACTCCCTGCTTTCATTACCTTTTATATCCCTGTATTCCTTAACTTCTTACTTCCTTATTTCGACATTTCCTTTTTTCCATCTTTCCTTTGGCATCTGCTAATTGTTTCCATAGAAAAGTTTTTAAACATCATATTTCAAAGTTGTCATCTAAAGTTACATGGAAGCAAATGCGATTGCTGTGGAAAATTAGCTACAGCAGATTCCTCATTCGGGTCAACCCAAACGGATCTTTCACGCCGGATTGAAATTTTAATCATGAAAAACCCCCGTACCCCCGTCTGTTGGCTCAACGCTAAAAATTTGAAAGTGATCTTTTGAATGTATTGGAAAGAATTCCCCGGCACTCGTAAGAAAACGGAGGCTAACCCGGGTGAATATTTCCCCACCGGATATGATTTTAATACTTCCACCAAATATTCTTACGCGGGAGCCTGATTTTACCAAAGTCCCATAATTATGGTCGATTGACCAAACATCTTTGCAGATGAAAGTAGGAGCGGTGTCCTGTAAACCAAGAAGTTAAGGGCTGTCACTTTCAATCGAGTACCTGGCGCGTTGAGCTTTGAAAAAAGTTCTCGTTAAAAATCTGAAGGCATGAAGAGGAGAGTGTTACTTTTTTTCTGGGTCCTGTTCCTGACGGTTGTAACTACAACGGCTGTCCGCAGTCAGCAGCTTTTTAAAACTACGAGCACTTCAGTCATTGCTTATCTCGAGTATCTGCCCGAAGATTACCAACTGAATTCCGATAAATATCCTGTAGTAATATTTTTACACGGAATCGGAGAAAGAGGTACGAACACTACGGATATTCATCTCCTGAGTCAATCAGTTCTGAAGGTCGACAATATCGGTCCGCCGCTGTTGGTCAAGGACGGACACAAATTTCCCTTTATACTTATTTCACCGCAGCTAAAGGACAACTATACTAACTGGCCGTCAACGTACGTGATGGAAGTAATCGACTACGTAAAAACCTATTTAAGGATCGATGAAAAAAGAATTTATCTAACCGGATTAAGCCTCGGAGGAGGAGGTGCCTGGTGGACTGCTCAGGATTATCCTGAACTTTTTGCAGCCCTGGCTCCGGTTTGTGGCGGAAGGAACGATTTGACCCATGCGTGTGCGATCGCCGGAGAGAATTTACCGGTCTGGGCATTTCACGGGGATAAGGATACCGTTGTTCCTTTGTCAAGAAGCGTAACTATGGTGAACGCCATCAACGGATGTCAGCCTTCGCCTGTTCCTCAGGCGCTAATGACTATTTATCCTGGCGTGGGTCATGATTCGTGGACTAATGCTTACCAGGTCGATCACAGCGTCCACAATCCCAACGTTTACGAATGGATGTTGTCCTTTAGCAATACCATCAATAAGGGAAACCGCTTACCGGTCGCCCAGGCGGGCGCTGATAAAACATTTTCAGGTACAAGCACTGATATCACCGGATCCGGAACAGATGCCGACGGTATTATCGCCAGTTACATCTGGAAACAACTCAGCGGTGCCCCGGCCACCCTAACCAATAAAACAACTCCAAAGCTATACGCAAGTAGCCTGAAAACAGGTAAATACGTATTCAGCCTCCGGGTAACGGATAATGCAGGAGGTTCTGATACTGACTATGTGACGATAACAATAGTTGAGAATCAGTTGCCAGTTG
>JBBDXJ010000062.1:0-25120 GCA_040902445.1 Cyclobacteriaceae bacterium
TTATCAAAACTGGTCGGTTCCTGCAAATAACTATATGCGCTTTGGTGGAGAAAAGTTTATAGCCCAAAATGTGCAGCTGGTAAACATGCGGGAAAAAATCATCATCGATTCAAAACCGCAGCCAGGAACACCGATCTTTATCGGTTTCCGCGAATTGAATCTGGAATATCTTTCAAGTATGATCGCAGAAGAAAAACCGCTGTCGGGATTATTGGAGGGTAATATGAATTTTTATCCTGATACCTCTGGCATGACCTTCACCTCTGATATTGCCATCGCCGGTTTAAATATTCAACAGATTCCATGGGGAGACCTGGCTCTTAAGGTGGACCAAAAGATCAAAAACCGGTTTGATGTCGATTTTATCTTAAGCGGGAATCAGAACAATATAACAGCAACTGGTTTTTACAGCGGAGGAAAAGCTCCATCTATGGACCTCACGACACGAATAAATCGATTTAATCTCGCATCGTTGCAACCCATGCTGGCTGATCAGCTTCAAAACCTCAGGGGTGTAATCAGCGGACAAATCCGGGCAAAAGGTACGCCGCAAAGGCCCGACATCGACGGAGGGATCCTTGTTAGCGAAACGCATTTTCTTTCTACCTATCTTAACAGTTCATTTTCTATTGATGAGGAAACAATTTCCTTCATCGACGAAGGCATTTCGTTTAAAGCCTTTGAAGTTGCCGATCACAACAACAACAAGGCGCGGTTGGATGGAACGATCCTTACGCGGACTTACCGCGATTTCGAATTCAATCTCAACCTTTTTACAGATCGTTTCCGGTTGTTTAATACTACCAGGGAGGACAATGAATTGTTCTATGGAAAGGTGGATATAGAGGCTAATGCCAGGATTCGCGGAAATATGACCACACCGGTGATCAATATGGAGATCGGTTTAAATGAAGGAAGCGATCTTACTTATGTAGTACCTCAGTCGGAAGCATCCATTCTGGAAACGGAAGGCATTGTAAAATTTGTGGATAAAACCTTTAAAGGTGATCCTTTTATGGACAGGATAAATCAGGAGATTTCTGACACTGTAAAGTCTACTTTCAGGGGAATAGACTTCACCGCAAAAATTGAGCTGAGCGATGAGGAAAACTTTACGATTGTTATCGATCCGCTTACGGGCGACCAGCTAACGGTAAGCGGAAACTCGACACTGACATTAAAGGTGGATCCGACGGGCGATATTCAGTTAGCCGGCCGGTATGAGATCTCCGAAGGAACATACAATCTTTCATTTTACAAATTCGTAAAACGCGAATTTGCCATAGAAAGTGGTAGCACAATTACCTGGTCGGGAGATCCCCTTAACGCCGAGATGGATATCCGGGCCATCTATGAAGTTGAAACTGCTCCCATTGAACTTTTTTCAAATCAGGCCGTCGCGGTAAATCAGTACAAGCAAAGGCTTCCGTTCCTTGTCTATCTGGATATTACCGGCCAGTTACTTCAACCGGAGATTTCATTTAAGTTGGAAATGCCCATGGATGAACGCAATGCATTTGGTGGAAATGTTTACGCCCGAATTCAGGACATCAACACCCGTGATTCAGATCTCAATAAGCAGGTTTTCGCATTGCTGATTCTCAAGAGATTCATCGCCGATAATCCTTTCGAAAGTAAAGGCGGCGGGGGATTTGAGTCCACGGCCAGAAACAGTGTAAGTAAAATTCTGGCCGAGCAACTCAACCGCCTTTCCGAAAATATCAAGGGCGTGGAATTGAGTTTTGATATTAAGTCTTACGAAGATTATTCCATCGGGCAGGCAGAAGGAAAAACGGAGCTGCAGCTGGGACTTTCCAAGAGCCTTTTCAATGACAGGTTAGTGGTGAAATTGTCGGGTAATGTTGATATCGAGGGCCAGAATTCCGACAGGGACGCCACCGATTACATAGGAGATCTGGCAGTGGAATATAAGGTAACCCCGGATGGACGTTTCCGAATCACGGGATTCCGGAACAGCAATTACGATATGATTGACGGCGAACTGACTGAAACAGGTGCAGGACTCATTTATGTTAAAGACTACAATTCACTCAGTGAACTTTTTAAGGCGAATGCGGAGACAAAAAATTAAGGGTCTGTATACACGAATAATGTCAGGCATTCGATGGAATATTTTTTGCGGATGCATCATTTTATTTCTGTTAACCGGTTGCACTGCAATGAAAATGGTTCCGGACAATCAGGTTCTCTACACAGGCTCCGACGTTGATCTGCTTCCGGAAGGAAGGGTCAGGGCAAAGAAAAAAATAAAGGAACTACTGGATGCAAATATTTTACCCAAGCCAAATACTTCAATTTTAGGAATGCGGCCCGGGCTATGGTTTTTCTATAAAGCGGGAAATCCGAAAAAAAAGGGACTGAAAAGTTTCATGAAAAATAAACTGGGTCAGGCCCCTGTTTACATGAGCGATATTGATGCCGAACAAATTGCGCAGGTTCTTGAAGCGCATCTGATAAACAACGGATTCTTTCTTGCGGAAGTGACGTCGAAAGTTAAGGTAAAAGAAAAGAAAGGCACAGTCACCTATACGGCCCGCATCCACCGGCCCTATCGCTTACGGGATATTTCCTTTCCCCGCATGGATACCTTGTTCACCAACATCGACAGCGTAAAGAATCAATCATATCTGAAAACCAGGCAACGATACAACCTGGAGCGCCTGAAGGCGGAGCAGGAGCGTATAGAGGAGGCGTTGGAAAACCTCGGGTTCTTTTATTTTGACGACCGGCATCTGATCTTTGAAGCAGACAGCACTGTCGGCGAGCGTCAGGTCGATCTTATGCTTTCACTTGAACCAGGCGTACCTGAAAAAGCAAAACGCATTTACAGGATGGGTCAGATAAATATTTACCCTGGCTTTACACTTTCTGATGATACCCTTTCTTTGGGATCGGATACTGTCAAGGTAGACGGCTTCAATTACATTGACAGGCATAAGAACTATCGTCCTGAAACCATTACAAAGGTCATTAACTTCAGGCCCGGAAAAATTTACAGGAATATCGACCGGGAATATACGCTGCAACACCTGATGAGTCTGGGTTCTTTCAAGTTTGTGGATATACGCTTTCAGGAATCCGAAAAAGATTCCTTCCTGTTAAATACCAGCATCTATTTAACACCCCACCTGCAAAACTCACTGCGGGCAGAAGTCCAGATGGTTTCAAAGTCAAATAACTTTGTAGGGCCTGGATTAACCCTGCGCTTTACAAACCGAAATTTCCTAAAGGGGTCAGAACGGCTGGAGATCACCGCCAACACTTCGTATGAAGTTCAGGTGAGCCGAAAGATTCCCGATCCGTTAAATGCTTTTGAATTCGGTCTTGAATCAGGTCTCTCCATCCCTCGCATTATTTCTCCGTTGCATATTTACTACCCATCAAGGCGTTATCTTCCGACCACTGAACTCGGTCTTGGTTTCCGGTTACAACAACGGATAGGGTTTTTCAGGTTGAACTCCTTTAATCTTTCCGCTGGATATACCTGGCGCGAGAATACGCTAAAAACGCATAAGCTTTACCCCGTAGACATCAGCTACATGCAGCTTGGAAAAAGGTCGGAAGCTTTTCAGGACATGTTGGGTACTAATCCATTTCTAGCCAGTTCTTTCCAAAACCAATTTATCATTGGATCCCGCTATAGCTATACACTCAACACCCAGGTTAATGAGAGACGCGAGAACGAGTTCCGCGAACGCGAGTTTGAACGCTCACAGGTTTATTTCAACGGAACGGTGGATATTGCCGGCAACCTGGTGAATCTGGTGCAAAATACTTTCAGCAACCCGGAAGGGGATACGTCAAAAATATTCGGCACACCCTATTCGCAATTTGTCAGGGGTGAAATCGATTTCAGATATTATTTCAATTTCGGCAAAAACAACAAGCTGGCTACACGCGTGGTCCTCGGGACCGGTTATGCGTACAAGAATTCCCGAACGATGCCCTATATAAAACAATTCTCCATTGGAGGTTCCAACAGTATCCGCGCTTTTCCCGCGCGCACCGTAGGTCCCGGAACTTACAGCATTACAGAGGAAATTCCGCCCAATGAAAACACTGAAGAAGAACCGGAGGAAAACCCCCGTCTCTTTATTGACCAACGTGCAGATATTAAACTTGAAGCCAACGCAGAATTCAGGTTTGATATTATCAATTTTCTAAAGGGGGCTGTTTTTGTTGATGCCGGAAACATCTGGCTTATCCAGGAGGATGCCGACCGGCCGGGTGGCAGATTTCAAAAAGATCAGTTTTTAAATGAGCTCGCTGTAGGTACAGGCGCAGGTCTGCGGTTTGATTTTAATTTTTTTGTTCTTCGATTTGATCTTGCCTTCCCTTTGCGAAAACCCTACTTACCGGAAAATGAAAGGTGGGTTTTCGATGAAATTGATTTTGGCAGTTCTTCATGGCGAAGCGACAATTTGATACTGAACATTGCGATAGGGTATCCTTTCTAATCCACACCGGATTTATTTCTGTGTATTAATTTCCTCCATTCTGCACTTTTATCACAACGAGCGTGCAGGTATGGCTTTGAATAGATTGTTGTTAACTAAACGAGCGAAAGCATGAAGACAAGTTTGATTTTTTTACTGGGAATAGGTATGGGCACGGTGCTGGGTATTTTAACTGCCCCGGAGGCGGGTAAAATTACCCGGAGAAAAATAAGGGATGAAGCTGATAAATTTATCGATCAGGCTTTGGAGAAAAAACAACAAGCTGCAGAAATCAGCCGGTTAGAAGCCAGTCTTGAACCGGCAAATACCATGGTTGCCTCGGAAAGCCGCTATACTATCTAACTAATGAAACCTATGTCAGAATTATTTTATAAAGCGGCAGGTGTTATTGCAGCACCCTTCAGGTATGCTGAACGCGAGGCAAAAGCTTTGAAGGAGCATGTAAAGGAAGATGTTCAGGCATACGTTGCAATTTTCCTGAAACTGGCGCTAGCAGTTGTCGCCGGAGTCCTGTTCCTGCTTTTCATCAGCATTGCCCTTGCCAACTGGATCAATCATGAAATGAACAGTGAGGTTGCAGGATTTGCCATTGTTGCGGGCGTCTATTTGCTCCTCGCAGTGTTCATGTATATCCTCAAGCTTGGTGACGATAAAAAGAAAAAGGAGGCAGAAAATCACCGCAGAGCTATTCACGGCAAGACCGCCCACGCGTAGGAGCAGTAAGCAATAAGCTGTAAGCTGTAAGAAATAAGTATCAAAGCAGAAAGCTGGCCTGAGCTTCTGCTTTTTTTTTGCAAGAACTGATTAACAGAATTTTTATTATGAACAGAAATAACAACTGACAAAAGCAGCCAACCTTAATTCCAAAGAGATAACGACAAGAAGCATACCCAAGCTTAAAGCTTAAAGGTTAATACCTCCGTTTCATGTTGGTGCTGCGGCTTCGGGTAAATTTTTTCTTTCCCGCTCCCGCTGTCCTTGCCTGGAAAGTCGGTCCTTCGCCAAGTTCACCGGGCAACGGAAGTTTTACGATCTCATTGCCAATGAGCTTTTCTACCTTTTGAAATTTCCAGTGATCTTTTTCATTCACGAAAGTAATCGCGGTGCCAGTCTTTTCAGCGCGCGCTGTTCGGCCTATCCGGTGAACATAATCCTCCGCATCGTGAGGGGTATCATAATTCACTATAAGTTCAATTCCTTCAACATCAATACCCCTTGAAAGAATATCGGTGCCTATCAGCATCTGCAGTTTCCGGCTTCTGAACTGGTTCATGATCTGCTCGCGTTCTGATTGCTCCAGATCCGAATGAAATGCTTTTGCATTCAAACCAGCACGTATCAATTCACTGCCGAGCTTCTTTACATTCTCTTTCGAATTCGAAAAGATAATGGCACTCTTATAATCATTATTCAACAGCAGGCTTCTTAACAATGGCATCTTTTGATGATCGTGCACCAGATAAGCCTGCTGCAGAATCCCTGAGGCAGGTTTGGAGATGGCAATACTTATTTCTTTCGGGGACTTCAGAATGGTATTCGCGAGCGTTCTGATCTTGGGAGGCATGGTGGCAGAAAACATCAACGTCTGTCTTTTTGCCGGCAGGTACTTGATAATTCGCACGATGTCATCATAGAATCCCATATCCAGCATCCTGTCGGCTTCATCCAGTACGAGATGCTTAAGGTGGCTAAGGTCAATTTTGCCTGCTGCCAGTAAAGCCATCAGGCGGCCGGGTGTTGCAATGATGATGTCTGCACCGGATTCCATTGCTTTGCGCTGCTGATCCCACGTGGCGCCATCGCTACCACCGTACACAGGCAAAGAGCTTACACCCAAAAAATACGCAAACCCTTCCACTTGCTGATCGATCTGAAGAGCAAGTTCGCGGGTGGGCGCAATGACCAGGGTGTTCAGGTGGCGGGCGTGCCCCTGCACTATCTTGTTCAGGAGTGGTAATATATATGCTGCGGTTTTCCCGGTTCCCGTTTGGGCGCAGGCAATAAGATCATGGTTTTCCAGGATAATGGGAATGGTCATTTCCTGTACTGGGGTGGGCTTTTCATAACCCATTGAATCCAGGCCTTCAACCAGCCTTGGATCAAACTTAAAATCACTAAAAGTCAAAATGAGTGTTTAATTATTAATTAAAATCCGGGCGGTTTTTGGCCCGATATACAAAAATGGTCAAAAAAAACATATGATCCCGAGAGACAGGACCGATGTCATAAGATAAACCCAAAAAGGTCTTAAATAGTTTGAAGCCCCTAAATTCTTTGAAGGGGACTTGAAGACCCCTTCAGGGGATTTAGGGGCATATCAAAGTAAGCTTTGGCATTTCCATAGCAAATTGCCTCCACCATACTGCCGACGTGGTTCAGATCATCCGGAAGCTCCCCTCTTTCAATGTCCCTTCCCAACAGGTTACACAGTATCCTCCTGAAATATTCATGACGCGGAAAGGAGAGAAAACTTCTGGAATCGGTTACCATTCCCACAAATCGTGACAACAGGCCCATATTCGACAAAGCATCCATCTGACTTTCCATACCATTCTTCTGATCGAGAAACCACCACCCCGACCCATATTGCATTTTACCGGGATAAGATCCATCGTTAAAATTGCCAATCATAGAAGCAAAGAGCGCATTGTCTGCGGGGTTGAGATTGTATATGATCGTCTTGGCAAGCTGACTGGTGTTGTCGAGCTGATTAAAAAACCTCGACATCTTCTGCGCGTGCGAAAAATCGCCGATGGAATCGAAACCAGTGTCGGGTCCGATGTCACGCAACATTCTGGAATTACTATTCCGCAGGGCACCGACGTGGAATTGTTGCACCCATCCTTTTGCGTGATACATTCTTCCCAAAGTTGTCAGAACGGCGCACTTGAATGTATGCTGTTCCTGAAGATCGGCATCCTTTCCTGATCGCAATTTTGAAAAGATTTTATCGGCATTTTTTTCCGCATCGGTTTCAAAGTACATGTGTTCAAGCCCGTGATCGGAGGCGCGGCATCCCAGGCCGTGGAAGAAGTCCACCCTGGCCTGAAGAGCGTGAGCCAGATCTGCATAAGAAGCGATGCTCTTGCCTGAAACACTTTCGAGCTTCTCAAGGTATTGAACCCATGCTTTGTTATTTTCAATGGCGTAAACTTTATCGGGACGGAAGGTCGGATACATTTTAAATCTTGCATCCTGTTTTGCAAACTGCTGGTGGTATTGCAGGGAGTCAATAGGATCATCGGTCGTACACAACACTTCAACCCGCATTTTTCGCAACAGGTTCTGTACCTGAAATTCCTTTTCCTGCAACATGGCTGTACAGGTAGTGTATATTTCGCGGGCACTTGTTCCGTCGAGCAATCTGTCAACGCCAAAATAATTCTTTAGCTCCAGGTGGGTCCAGTGATATAACGGATTGCGCATGGTGTAGGGAACGGTTTCGGCCCATTTTAAAAATTTCGCTAACGGGTCAGCGGTTCCTGTGCAATATTCCTCGGCGATGCCGTTGGTGCGCATAGCCCTCCATTTATAATGATCGCCTTCCAACCAGATCTCCGTGAGGTTCTTAAATTTTCTGTCTTCGGCAACATCCTGCGGCGAGAGGTGATTGTGGAAGTCGATGATGGGCATGGCTGAGGCATGCTGATCATACAAATACCTGGAAAATTCATTTTCAAGAAGGAAATCTTCGCCGCAAAAGGCTTTTGAAGTTTTGATCATATAGATTCATTTAATGCCGCATACCGAGATTGCACGGGTCCAGGATTATTTCACACACCACAGAAAACATTGAAACCACCGTCTACCGGAACATCAATGCCGGTCACAAACTTTGACGCATCTGAACAAAGCCAGATCAATGTGCCAATCAGTTCCTCGGGCAATCCGAAACGTGCGAAAGGAGTACTCTGGATAGCAGCCTGTCCACGGGCAGTATATGTGCCGTCCTCATTGGTAAGTAACTTTCTGTTTTGCTCTGTAATAAAAAATCCGGGAGCAATAGCGTTCACCCGGATTCCTTCGCCAAATTTTTTGGCCATTTCAATGGCCAGCCATCCGGTGAAATTATCGATGGCGGCCTTTGATGCCGAATATCCGACCACCCGCGTGATGGGTCTGAAGGATGACATGGAAGAGATATTGATGATCACACCTTTTTTTTGCTGAGCCATTACATCGCAAAATATTTTTGTCGGCAATACGGTGCCCAGCAGATTCAAATCAACCACCTTTTGGAATTCGGCGATTTGCAGATCAAAAAAATTCTGCTCCGGCATGATCACCGCTCCCGGTAAATTGCCCCCTGCCGCATTTATAAGAATATCGATCGATCTATGTTGCTTTAGGATTTTCTCTTTGGCCTCTGTCAATTGTGTCGCGTCAAGTACATCAGCCTGCACAAACATCGCCTGCTTCCCCCTTTCATTTATCTTTTTTAGAATGGCATCCCCATTTTCTTTTTTTCGGCCCAGGACAACCACATTGGCCCCGGCTTCTGCCAACCCTATGGCCATTGCTCCGCCCAGGACGCCTGTGCCCCCTGTAATAACTGCCGTCCTTCCTGTGATGTCAAATAACTTTTTTGGATCCACCATGTTTAATCAGTTCTATTGGAGATTGTTTTATCAGTAATGCTCTCGAAAAATCCGTTTGCTTTTACGAAGCTTCCAATCAGCCCGCCGTTGCAGACGTCCGGTCCTCCCGTGTCTGAAAACCGCCCATACTATTCTCATGAGCGAAAGCCGGAATCGGATATACCCATCTGCGATCAGGTTGCTGGTGAATCACTCAACACATTGACCTCAATGCAGGACGGGACGAAATTTTTTGCCAAGGCTGTTTTTTTAATAAAATTCCCTTCTGGAATTTTTCATATCGGTAGATTTTAAGATTTATTTTAATTCTTTGATCTTGATGCTGCGAAAAGAAACCTGATCACCATGATCCTGAATGAGTATCCTTCCTTTTTCAGCCATCCCAAAATTCTCCCATGGCGCATACTTGCTGCGCGCAACCAGCGCATGATAGATGGGCGTGCCACGTTGAAATTCCACGACCTTGTTGCCGTTCAGCCAATGTTCAATGTGATTATCAGGATACACAACAATGCGGCCTGAATTCCACGCACCTACCGGGGGTGCGTCCCTGGTTATTTTGATTGAAGGAATCAGATCGTATAGTGAACCAAGAGTGCGATTGCCCACAACACCTTCTTTTGCGTCAGGGTGTTTTTTATCATCAAGCACCTGGTATTCCAGACCGATGGCCGAACCCTTATTTCCTTCGTTCTCCGTAACAAAATATTTCACACCGCTGTTGGCCCCTTCCGTAAGACGGAATTCGAATTGAAGATCGAATGCACCGAACGTTTTTTCAGTAACAATGTCACCCCCATTTTCAGATTCTGCACCATCACCCTGAGCAACACTTAAGACACCATCCTTTATTGCCCAGCCATTCTTCGGGAATTCCGTTTTGTATGCACCGCGCCACCCGGCTCCGGTTTTCCCGTCCCACAATAGCTTCACATCGTTGAATTTTTCCTGCTCGGACAATGTGTTCGGCACCAGGTTCACGACGAAAAGGGAATCGGGCGCAGAAGCTTGCAGGTTCTGAGTTTGGATCCGGATATTCCGCCAGCGCACCTGCTGTCCCGAATTTTCAGCTTTCGTAACAGAGTGAACCTGCAGCGCAATAAAACCGCGCGTTGTCAGATCATCGACCAGGTGAGCAGTAGGGATACCGTTAATCCAGATACGGATCACCGGGCCGATGCACTCAATACGCGCGTGATTCCAGTCTCTGTGCTTATAAGCTTTTTTTCCAGCCGGGTTATATTCCAGCGAATACAACCAGCCTCTTCTTCCTTCATCATATATGCCCCCGGTCCACGCTCGTTCCGAAGGATCAATCTCCACCTGATAACCATGCACCCTCCCCTCGCTATAATCTGGCTTACTCTCGCTTCTGAACTGAATGCCGGAGTTCATGTCAGCATCAAGTCTGAACTCGAGTTCAAGAATAAGATCCCCATAATTCTGTTCTGTCACCAAAAAAGAATTTGGCTCACCAAATACTGTCGTACCTGCAATTTCACCGCTGATGACCTGATACCTGGCCTTTCCATTGAGTTGTTTCCAGCCTGAAAGATCTTTTCCGTTAAAAAG
Source organism: Cyclobacteriaceae bacterium (assembly GCA_040902445.1). Taxonomy (GTDB): domain Bacteria; phylum Bacteroidota; class Bacteroidia; order Cytophagales; family Cyclobacteriaceae; genus Chryseosolibacter. The sequence continues at coordinate 10,649 of JBBDXJ010000062.1, forward strand.
ATTAATCCATTTACCTTGCGCCATCGAGCAAGAGGTATAGATCATCAACAAAATGCACAAAATTAATTTTTTACCGGTCATGGGTTTGAATGTAAAAGTTAGAGTAAAGAGATGCCGCTTCATTACTGCAAAAAGTACTCGTCAGCATCTTCAAAGATGTTTTATTAAGATCGTCAATATAAAAAGAAAACCATAAAAATTACGGGCTTTTACTTTTTGGGGTCTTACGGTTTGATTTTAACGGCGCATTTGCTGCGATTGCTCTCCTGACAGGCCTCAATAAGCTGTATGACTTTTCTGCCGTCTTCAGCCCTTACCGAAAGTGGCTTGTCTTCACGGACGGCGTCATAAAAACCGTTGTAAAAGCTAAGGTAATTTCCTGGAATAGTTTCAAAAGGTCCTTCAACATTTTTTCCCTCAAGTGTGGTATTAAGCTTTCCCCACCATTCGTTTGGTTCCGCGCCCCATCCGGGAATCCCAGGCTTTTTTTTGTCTTTTAGAGCTTGCTCCTGGGGATCAATGCCTGACTTGGTAAATGACCCGAGCGTGCCATGAAGAATAAATCTGGGTCCCTGTTCCCGAACGAGATAGCTCGACTTCAGGATCACCATGAAATGGTCGTACTCCATCCTTATATCGAAAAAATCATCAACTTTTCCGGCGGAACGCTGAATACCCATGCGCGCATCCAGGTATTGCGGCATTCCAAACAGCACCAGGGCCTGATCCAGCAGATGTGAACCCAGGTTGTAAAGAATTCCGGTTCCGGGTTTTGCTTCTTCCTTCCATGTATCACCCTCAATATAATTCCTGAAACGATCATAGTGTATTTCACATTCCACCAGCTCGCCAACAAGTTTTTCGGCCAGCACCTTTTTAACGGTAAGGAAGTCGGCATCCCATCGCCTGTTCTGAAAAACCGATAACAGTTTCTTTTGCTTCTGCGCCAACGCGATCAGCTCGTCCGCTTCTTTTACATTTACCGTAAATGGTTTTTCAACAATTACATGTTTCCCCGCTTTTAATGCATCCGCGGCATAGGAAAAATGTGATTCATTGGGAGTGTTGACAATGATAAGCTCAATGGATGGATCATTTAGAAGATCTCTGTAGTCTTTCGCCACAGGGTAAGAATGACGAACGGGTTTTTTGTTATTTCGCTGCCAGATACTTACCACCTCAAATCCCTTGTGAGCTTCTAAAAGCGGAACGTGAAAAACTTCTCCAGACATGCCATAGGAAAGCAGCGCGGTCCTGATTTTATGTTTTGTCATCCGGATCAGTTTATGAGGGTCAAGTTAAAGGAAAGCCGTCACTAAAAACAAAAAAAAGCCAGCAGACACTGGCTTTTCTTTTTTATCGTTCAGCCGATCAGTTCTCTTCGTCGGCATTCAGGACCTTTAATTTCTGGCTCACCCTTTTTTCATTGGCATCATCACCCAGATAGTAATATATAGTTCTCAGGCGATCCAGAACATCCAGATCATTGGGTTTTAATTTTTCAGCCTTCTCCCAATGCGGCAGAGCAATCTTGTATTTTTCTACCAGGATCTTATCCAGTTCAACCTGTTTCCTTTTGTCAGCGGCAGAGATGCCGAGGTTTTTTACCTGATCCATAATTTTGCTGGCATCGATCAGATATACCTGGGCGAGATAATACTGGGCATCGAAATATGCGGGATCAACGCGCAGCGCTTCTTCAAAATTCTTTTTCGCAGCGTCCCACTGCTCAAGTTTGCTGTTGACGTATCCCAAATAAAAATGGTAAGAATTGTTGTCTGGCTCGCGAACAACAGCCTGCTCCAAACCTTTCTTTGCCTCCTCGACCTGGTCGAGATCGATCAACAAACCGATCTCTACTTTAGGAAATTCTTCATTGTCCGGAAATCGCTCTTTCGCTTTGCGCGCAATCTCCAGGGCTTTCTGCTTGTCATCTTTCGGACCGCTGTAAGTATTGATCATCAGCGAATAGGCGTCAGACGATGTTCCGCCTTTGGCCATATACTGTTCAAAGAACGAATTCGCTCTATCGTAATCTTCCATTGAGTTTGACACAAAACCTGCATAGAACATCGCCAGTGTATCGTCGGGCATGATCACGAGCGTTTTTTCAAAATTCTTTAAAGATTCTTCAAGGCTATCTGTCTGATACAGCGATGCACCCTTGTTTATATAGTGATCCCTGAGCATTCCCATGTGCTGTGTTTTGGTTACTGGAATTACGTTGTTTGGATCCGTGGTGAAATATTCCGAACCAGCCTTGGCCATCTGATCTGCTTTTGCAAAAGATTCCATAGCTGTCTTAAACGGTTCTTCCGCAAGACCTTTGAAGGCCGAGTTGGAAGTGGTATCGATGGCGGCGTAGATCAACCCGCGATAATACCATGTCTTTCCATCATCCATCGTTTTCTCATAGGTCGTCGCCTCATCGATCATGGTCTTGGCTTCCGCCAGCTGGCCATCCTGTAAAGACTTCAAAGCTTTAGTTATATTGGGTTTCTGTTTCTTCTGAGCAGACACAGCGACCGCTATTAACATCAACATCAGAAAAAGTACTTTTTTCATTTCAATTTAGTTTATATGGTTGTTGATTGACTTAATGTTTCTCCTTCAATTTTCTGGATTTTTTCAACGGATGAAATACGGTCATCTTCATTTAACTTGATAAGCCGCACACCCTGCGTTGCCCGTCCCATTACCCGCAATTCCTTTACTTCAATGCGTATTGTGATCCCGGAGCGGTTAATGATCATCAATTCATCCTCATCAACGACCTCCTTGATTGCAACAAGTTTGCCAGTTTTTTCTGTAATATTCAGGGTTTTAACGCCCTTGCCACCCCGGTTGGTTATCCGGTAATCCTCTATAACAGATCGCTTCCCGTAACCATTTTCCGAAACCACCAATAAGTTAGCATCTTCACGGGAGATACAAACCATGCCAATAACTTTATCGGTATCAGAATCGAGCGTAACACCCCTCACACCCGCTGCGGTTCTACCCATCGGCCGCACCTGCAATTCATTAAAATGAACGGCCTTGCCTTCACTTTTCGCGATGACAATATGGTTTTTGCCGTTGGTTAGCGAGGCATTGATCAAACGGTCTCCTTCGTGTATAGTGATGGCATTGATACCACCCTGCCGTGGCCGGGAATAAGCTTCAAGAGAAGTCTTCTTGATGATCCCTTTTTCGGTACAGAGTATCACAAAATTATTATTCGTATAATTTTCATCCTGAAGGTTCTTTACCGTAATGATAGCCCTGATGTTATCACCCGGTTCAATGTTGATCAGGTTCTGGATCGCCCGGCCTTTTGAAATTTTGTTGCCTTCCGGAATCTCATAGGCCTTCTTCCAGTATACTTTGCCCTGGTCTGTAAAGATCAACAGGTAATTATGAGCTTGTGCTATAAAAAGGTGTTCCGTGAAATCATCTTCCTTCGTGGATACACCGCGCGATCCAACACCACCCCTGCCCTGCGTGCGGTATTCTGAAAGCAAGGTGCGTTTGATATATCCCTGGTTGGAAATAGTAATGACCATATCCTCGTTGGGAATCATATCCTCCATGGTGAAGTCATCATCGCTTGGAATAACCTGTGTTCTGCGCTCGTCGCCGTAACGCTCTCTCAATTCCGCAAGTTCGTCCTTGATGATCTGCATCCTGGCTGGTTCATTGGCCAATATCTCACTGAGCTTGGAGATCAATTCTTTTACTTCTTTGTACTCCTGCTGGATCTTATCGCGCTCAAGGCCGGTAAGCCGCTGTAAACGCATATCCAAAATAGCTTTCGCCTGGATCTCCGACAAACCAAAGCGGTTTATCAAACCTTCACGCGCAGCATCGGGATCCATGGAGGAACGGATCAGAGAAATTACCTCGTCAAGATTATCCAGCGCGATCAGATACCCTTCAAGAATATGCGCCCGTTTTTCTGCCTCGGCCAGCTCGAACTTCGTTCTTCTGACAACGACCTCATGACGGTGCTCAACAAAGTACTTGATCAGGTCTTTCAGATTGAGCGTCAGCGGGCGTCCCTTGACAAGCGCCACATTGTTCACACCAAATGAAGACTGAAGCTGCGTGTACTTATAAAGATTGTTTAATACAATATTCGGTATTGCATCTTTTTTCAGGTCGTATACAACGCGGTATCCATCGCGGTCGGATTCATCGCGAAGATCAGAAATACCTTCGATCTTTTTTTCGTTGATCAGCGCAGCGGTCTTTTCGATCATCATGGCTTTGTTCACCATGTACGGGATTTCCGTTACAATGATCTGGTCTTTGCCGTTCGCATTGGTGACTATCTCGGCTTTGGCCCTGACAACAATTCTGCCCCGGCCTGTGAGATATCCCTCCTGTACTCCCGACATCCCGTAAATGATTCCGCCGGTGGGAAAGTCCGGAGCAGTAACAAATTTCATCAGTTCCGGGATGGTGATATCATGATTGTCAATATAGGCGACTATGCCGTCGATCACTTCCCGAAGATTGTGGGGAGCCATGTTCGTGGCCATACCAACGGCAATACCGGAAGATCCGTTTACCAGTAAGTTTGGAAGCTTGCCCGGAAGTACAGTCGGTTCTGTTAATGAATCGTCGAAATTCGGTTGAAAGTCAACCGTATCTTTGTTGATGTCTGCCAGCAATTCTTCTGCGATCCGGCGTAGCCTGGCTTCGGTATATCGCATCGCCGCGGGAAAGTCGCCATCGATGGATCCAAAGTTTCCCTGGCCGTCAACAAGGGTATACCGCAAAGACCAGTCCTGCGCCATGCGAACCATGGTATCATAAACCGAGGTATCTCCATGCGGGTGATATTTACCCAAAACTTCCCCGACGATCCTGGCTGATTTCTTATAGGCTTTGTTATAGTTCACTCCCAACTCCTGCATACCGAACAACACCCGTCTGTGTACCGGCTTCAAGCCGTCGCGTACATCGGGCAGCGCTCTTGAGACGATCACAGACATCGAATAATCGATGTAAGCGCCTCTCATTTCATCTTCAATATTTATTGGAATTATGCTTTGCCTTGCAGGGGGCAAACCAGGGGTTTCTTCTGCCATTTACTTGCTTGTTACTTGCTTGTTTTTATTCTGGATAGCTCTCTTTTTAGAGCCGTGCAAGATAGGGGAAAAAAGCAGAAAGCGGAAAGCAAAAAGTACAAAGCTTGAGTGTTTTATAGCTGCCTTTTTTGATTCGTATTTTGGACGTAAAACCGGATAGAAAGATTGCTCAAAAGTGGATTTGGGTTTGCGTTTTTAAGCCCTTTGGCTGGATCGAAATTCGAAGAATAATGCATGTATTTAGCTTTCTGCTTTAGGCTTTCCGCTTTAAGCTCAATACGGGTGGAGTTTTTTCTTGTTTTTACCCTTGTATTTGATGAGCTCGGGATAATTTTCTCCGTAGTGCGGATTTTGTTTTTTGTAGACCGGATGGCGACGGCTGCGGTATTCGCGGTTGCCGTGGGCGTGGTTGATCTGGGCATGGCAGGTCTTGAGAAAACACCGCCGCAGTTCGGGCATGCGATAGGTAAAGCCAAAATTTACATAAAAACCGTTCAATTTATGTCGCAGGGTTTGCGAGGTTTCAGGAATGCTTAATTTATAGGATTTGATCTCGTATGAGGGCCTGATAAATAACCTGAAATACTCCGAAAACTCACGCTCGGCCTTTACCCCGAGGTTGAGATAAATGCTTTTTTTCATCAGGTTTTTTGCAAAATCCTTACCGAGACTGTACCCCCCGATATTGGCATCGACCACCAGTGCATACTGATCGTATCTGTAAACCATAACCCCGATCATTCCGAAGTAATGTTTAACAAACATATTTGAACTTTCCAGCGAATAGGCCGCTATGTCAGAACCGTAATTTGTGGGCTTAAAACTGCCTATTCTGGTGTAATCCATGGAATACCCTCCTCCTATCCTGTATCGGTCAAATTCGACGTGTAATGAGGCTTTTAAGGGGATGCTAAAGGTCTTGCTTCGAAACCCTATGTCGGCGGTATCGGAGGTCACCATAAAGGACCCCGGGGCGACGGCATTGTTGGAGGCAACCACTTTATTGGTCCAGTTGGAATACCTTACGCCTACATTGTTTTGATCAAAGATCACGGGCAGTGAATCGAGCTGCTGAAGGATGCCAAATCCATCCAGATCATGGCGGAATGGCGTGCTTCCATAACCGGTGCTAAAACTAAAATAAACCTTGCTTAACAATGCCCTGAGACCGCTTTTTTTACGCTGAATATAGAAGTGATCCAGGGGAATAGTGGCATCACCCTCTCTTTCATACTGGGCATATAAAGAGGGCCCGCCTGAAAGGGCGATGATCAGGCAAAGTATTGAAGAAAAGCGCTTCAGAGCAGTAGGTTTTGGCTTTAACAACTATACACGCAAGGTTAAAGTTACTGTAATTCCGCGGATAATAAAATTGGCAGCAAACAGTCCACGGTCGGATTCAGCTATGGACTAAGGACTGCAATTAATACATCCGAAAAGGGACCTCTAATGTTTCTAACGAAGAGAAGGTATGGAATAGTGTCTGATGTTTTTTGGCGTTGTATGAAAAGTTGTAATCGACCTGAGCCTTCGCTGCTCCAATGGTGAATTTCACCTGGTTCTGCCCTTCGTGCAATGAAAGGCGAGCGTAATAAATGCTGTGGGGCAACGTTTGCCAGTTCCGTGTATCGGCTTTTTCGGTAAGGGCATTCACTACACCGATCAGGGCGGCCAATCCTTCATCTTCTTTTTTTACACTTAGTTCCGTCGCTTTTTTCAGCGCCGCCCGCAGCAGTCCTTTGCTGAATTCAAGAACCATGCGTTCCTTCAGTGAGTGGAAAGCAATCCTGCTGATATCTTCCGAGAGTTCCAACGGTATGGATATACTATCAGTCTGAAGAATCCCCCCACGGTAATATTCGGGCCTTTCATCATATCTTGGAAAAGCCACACGAAAAACCTCCAGGCTCTGCAGGTCTGATTTTTCCTTCTTTTCGTTAAGCTCGAATGGAAAAGCGATGCCGAGATTGTCGTTCGTAAATACAACCATATTGTCAGAGCGATGGTCGATGATAAAGTTGATATTCCATTCACTCTTAACCGGCGAAAGACCATTGTGCCAGAAGAATACGAGTTCCGCCGAAGGTTTTTCAGCAACGTAATCCTGCATATTGAATTTGTCCTGATATTCCCTGAATTCTTCCGTAAAGCCTGTCCACCACGACGTATTCAAAAGGTCTTTTTTCAGTTGTTCCGGCATCGGGGTTGAGAACAGGGTCTGGTAATCCTGCTCATAGATCTCCAGCGCATTCCGGTAAGCGATGAAGGCATTGTTAAAATCTCCCGTCGACTGATAAATGATACCCATCAGGTTGTGTATAAAGGCATCGCGCTTGTATTTCCTTTCCGATTGATATTTATCGCTGAGTTGATTTAACCGGATGTTCAACCGTCTGCACTCGATCAGTGCTTCGTCCGGTTTTTGCATTTTTAAGAAATTGATGGCCTTGAAGTACAACAACATGAGGTGTTCATGATCTTCGCCGCGGTAAATACTCATGTTGGGATTCGTGAGATATCCCGCTGCCTCATGAAAATAGTTGATCTGGTAATCTTCGCCGAAAATATAGGCCCTTTCAAAAAACTCATTGCTGGCTTCATACTTTCCTAAAATGGAAAGCAACAGCCCGTTATTGACAAAATACAGGAACTTGCTTTTGCTGTTTGCCAGTGATTCCTTTTGCTGCAATACTTCGAGGGCTCTGGGAAGATCTCCCTTTTCAAATTCCGAATTGAAATCGTGGTGTTTTTGATAATACGTCGCGCAGGAACCTGCGAGCAAGCAGATGGCGAGGCAGAGCGTGGTATAAAATATTTTACCCGGCATCATGTGTAAGCTTCAGGGAAGAGGTCAAATTTATTTACTTGGGAAGCCCTGTGCGGCTGCATCGTAGGGACGCATAATTATGCGTCCCTACACACCTTACGCACGTTCAACCCAAGACTAATTCTTCACGTATTTCTTAATTTCGCTCTGTCCGTACCAGATGCGTTTATTGGTTTCAATATCTGTTAAAAAAAGCGTGGTTATATAATTCACCACCCTGCGGTTATTGTATGTATCGGTTTCGGATGTTATCTCGCCAAAGAGCATGAGATCGGCACCTGTTTCCCGGCCCATTTCTTTAACAGTTACCGGATCCGCAAATTCCTGTTGTTCCAGTCGTTCAACCCTAACCTTGTCCCTGAATTCACTTGATTCAACCAGATCTGCAACAGCGGAATTATGGATTACCACTTCAAACTTTTTTACAAAATTATCTGCATCGATATGCTCTGAGGTTTTATTGCGTATCGTGCCCACTACGATGACCGGCTTACCAGTCTTCGCCTTTGCGAAATTTTGATAGGAATCAGAATCAAACAGGTCAAAGATCATCTGGTCGGCAACTTTTCTGGAATCAGTATCATTCCAGCGGCCACTAAGATCGATCTGCGTCGACGGGTCCAGCCGGGTTACCTGCCTGCTCTGACAGGAAGCCATGACTGCAAGAAAAAGGATTATGGTAATTCTGTTCATACGAGGTTTGTATTTCAGGTCAAAAATCCTGCCGGTTTTGGGCCTCTAAGCCCCTAGGCCCCTAAATCCCCTAAAGGGGACTTTGGCTCTTCAGTGCTTTTATCACGGCCCGCGGGTCGCGCGAGTTGAACACAAAATTGCCGGCCACGAGCACATCGGCGCCTGCATCTAGTAACGGGCGCGCATTGCTTTGGTTTACTCCGCCATCAATTTCGATGAGGGCGCCTGATCCGGATTTGCGAATCATCTCCTTCAATAAAGTTACCTTCCGGAACGTATGCTCTATAAATTTCTGGGCGCCAAAACCGGGATTGACAGACATTACACACACCAGGTCGATTTCCTGAATAACATTCTCCAGATCCTGGATGGCTGTGTGTGGATTGATAGCAACTCCGGCCTTACATCCGAGATCTTTTATCTGCTGGATATTGCGATGCAGATGCGGACAAGCCTCAACATGTACGGAAATGATTTCTGCTCCGGCTTTCTGAAACGCCTCAGCATAGCGCTCGGGTTGAACGATCATCAGATGAACATCCAGCGGCTTCAGCGCATGCCTGCGTATAGCCTCCACCACGGGCAAACCCATTGAAATATTGGGTACAAAAACACCGTCCATTATATCTACATGAATCCAGTCGGCATCGCTTTCATTGATCATGCGGACCTCTCTCTCCAGATTGGCAAAATCGGACGCAAGGACAGATGGCGCTATGATGGGAACTTTAGACATGGGGTTCGGCTTAGCCTGTAAAAATAGTGAAGTATTGCGTCATCACAACTTCAACAGTTTAAAGGTATATCGCCGTTTTTCAGAGAATACCCGGATGTAGTAAATGCCTGCAGCAAGACCAGACATATCAGTCTTGTAGGTTCGGTTGAGCCAGTCAAAATGAACAGTATCCCGGCCAAGCAGCTGCCCCAGACCGGAAACAATTTCGATTTCACATGAGTCGATAAGATTAGGATCAAACGGACTTACCGTAAGCGTATCATCCCTGAGAGGATTGGGAAAAATTTCAAACACCCTGGACTGCGGGGTTTGTTCCTGATAATTTACTACAGCCTGAAAATTCGGAATACCATATCCCAATAAATTATCGGGGTTGGTGGCTTGTGACGACGTTTGTCGCAACAGCTCGATGATTTCTTTACTGGTGAGATCCGGGTAGCGCTGCATGACGCCCGCAGCCAGACTCGTGACCAGCGGCGCCGCCAGCGAAGTGCCTGAAGCTGTTGAGATCTGACCGCTTGACTTTACAACTTTAACGCCCGAGCCAAGCGCTGCAAGGTCAGGTTTAATCCTGCTATCCGCTGTGGGTCCGATGGAACTGGAACTTGTTTTTTGCAAAGTGTTGTTCACTGCGCCGATGGCCAGCACATCCGCACCGTCAGCAGGGGCAGTAATGATCCTCCATGAAGGGATACTCCCCTCATTGCCTGCGCTGCTCACCACCAAAATACCCCTGTCTGCCGCCCACTGCGCGGCTTTGGTAACAATGGTTGTTTTGCCATCCATCTGCTCAAGGCTATAATTCATGGTGGCATCGTCAAAATCATAGTATCCAAGGGAAGAATGAATAATATCCACGCCGGAACTATCTGCTTTCTCGGCTGCGAATAACCAGTTGTATTCTTCGATACGGTATTCTGAAGGCACGTCTTCGGTGATATACAACTGAAACGTTGCCTCGTAGGCGCCCCCCGTGAATGCATCCGGAATTTCGGCCGCAATTACGGAAAGCACTTCAGTTCCGTGGTCATCGTACTGAAACACGTCTGATGTGTTGTGCACAAAGTCATACGATACGCTTTCCATAAACCGTCCTTCCGAAAAAATGTGCTGAAACGCAGGTCCGGAACTAACACCGGGAAACCCGCTGTCAAGAATGGCAACCACCACTCCCTGCCCTTTATAATCCGCCTGATGCATCCTGTCGATTCCGATCATCTGCAATTGATTTTCAGTCTCAAACCCCAGGTGATTGGTCTGCCTTCGCTGGCTAAAAGACCGGCGCCCGCCCGATTGCAGTTTCGGAAGGGGCGCAACAAACTCCACGCGGTCGACATGTGACAACGCGGCTACCGCTGGAACCACGGAAGGGTCGCATTGGATCAAAACACCATTTAGCCAGCGGGTTGTAAAAAAAACGTCAGCTCCTGCGTTGCGCACACCCTGAACATAAGAAGTATTAACAGGTAAATCGTTTTCAGAAATATCGATACCATGTTTAAGCCTTCGGTCAATAGCTTTTTCCGATAGAAAGTCAATTGGTTGGGAAGTGGTAAATGGAACTCCCTGCTTATCCTTGAAAAAGACCATGTACCGGTTCTCCTGCGCAACGGCGGAAATCGAAACAAATCCGATCAAAACAACAGCCTGGAAAATTCTAATTCTTGCCATATTGCTTGATTACCATCTTCATTTCTATACCATACTCAACTCTCTGCTGCCCGAGGCAATTGTCGTCAGTACAATAATTCAGTTGTGTAATCTCCTTGTAAACGAGTCCGACATCCAATGCGTATACTTCAATTCGTTCATCCTTGTAAACAATGATATCTTCGTTGCGCTCCTGTTCCACCGTCATTGTCTTCTCAAAAGTCATTCCGTTGAGTGCCATGGGCTGATGAATATCTTTTAATTCATATTCATCTTCACCCAAGCTGTTAAATGCATTTCCATTCCAGCGCATATCGTCGCGCAGTGGAAATCTGACTTTAACAAATGGTATGTTTCCCTCCGAAACAATGACTTCGCTTTTATCCTTGCGCGCCGACCATGTATCCAGGAGTTCCCATGGATCAGTGCCGGCTGTTCTCCGCTTTCGTTGGATCACAAAGATATAGTTGCCCTGGGCGGAAGGAAACGAATCCACAACCTCCGTCATTATTTCATAATTCAGGGCCTCGGGGTCCGGCGAGGAAGAATAGCGGACTTCATTAACGGCGTAAATATGATACAGACCCTTTTTCAAGGGGAAATAAGCGGTACCTGCGGCATCCGGCGTCATGCTCTCCTCTGCTTTGCACCCCGCAAAAACAGCCAAAAACACCAAAAATCTAACGAAATACTTCAACGATAAAGGGGTTTTCAGTAAATCCGCATCTGAATTGAAACGTAAACGTTTACAAAGTTATTTTTTCTTTCCGTATTACCCTATGCCCCTGAAAACGATCGTCAAGGTCAGCCATATATCAAATCTCAGCGATGCGCGCTATTGTGCCGGAATGGGGGTGGAAATGCTTGGTTTCAGGGTAATTCCAGGTGCAGAACATTATCTGCCAGCAGGGGTATTTCAGGATATCAGAGGATGGATATCCGGCCCAAAGATTATCGCCGAATTATACGGGCTCTCCAGTCCTGACCAAATTGCTACCGCCGTGCAAACCTATGCACCCGATTATTTTGAATTGACTTTTGCTGAATATAGTACGTTCAGAAATGTATTGTCACTGCCCTGCATCGTTTATCTTGACGTCACAGCGGATATGGATTCCGTTGCCAATGATTCACAGGTTTCGTATTTGCTGGTAGGTGAAGAAACTTCGTGCGCGGATATTTCCATTGCGGACATTCCTGTCTTAATAAAGATAACTGCACTCAATAATTTAAACGAAAAATTAGGTGAGGGATGCTTTAAAGGTTTTGTTCTGGAGGGTTCCAAAGAATTGCGTCCCGGCGTAACCAATTACGATCAGCTTGGCGCGATCCTGGAGTCGCTGGAAGTTGATTAAAGATTGGCCATGATCATTTGGCATAGACAGATTACCAACAACCAATAACTATCGATCAAGCAATTGTTTTTTCCTTTCGCATCGTTGGATGGACTCGGAAGCGGTTTCTATACTTTTGAAATCGAAGGAGTTCTTAATATGCAATTTGAAGTAATGAATGGCATCATCGATCTCCCCCTGCATTTCGCGCATCAGGCCATATTCACTGTAGATCGTAGCGTAGCTTATACCCGGTACGTTGATACATTCCTTCAGCAACTTTTCAAGTTCATCAAACTTCCGGAGTGACGATAAAAGGTAGGCGTAGTTGTAGTAAGCAGCCGTATATTCGGGGTTGAACTTCAGGGCCAGCTTGTAATGTTCTTCGGCGCGGTGTAAGTTTTTAAACTTAGTTTCAAATAACCAACCCATATGATTGTGGGCTTTTCCAAAATCCGGGGCGTCCAACAGGATGTCTTCCAGCAATTTCGCCGCATCACTAAGGCGGTTTTCAGCGATTAAAGCATCGGCTTTAAGAAATTTCTCTTCAAGATCAAAGTTTACTTCATCCATAACCGGTGGGGGTTTGAGTTATTAGACAAATCTAAATCGCAAATATTTAATTTTTTCACCTTTTTGCGTAAACTCTTGCTCATAACGTGTTTTAATATCAAAACACTCTTTTTTCAGGTCAGAAGTATACACATCGGCAGTAAATGAAAGGTCGGTGATGTCGGTTCGTAAATGCAGCTGCTCCAGTGTATATTCATACAACTGTGTGTTATCGGTTTTCAATCTTACAAATCCCGGCCGTTGCAATAACTCCCTGTAAATTTCCATGTACCTGGGGCTGGTCAATCTCCGTTTTATATCGCGTTTCCTCGGACGCGGATCCGGAAATGTTAACCAGATTTCATTTACTTCTCCGGGTTCAAAAAAGTTTCCGATCATGAGAATATGTGTCCGCAGAAACGCGGCGTTGTCCAGTTGCTCTTCCAGCGCAATGGTACTTCCTTTCCAGATACGCTCTCCTTTAATGTCAACTCCAATAAAATTTTGTTGAGGAAATAATTTGGCAAGGCCAACGGTGTATTCACCTCTTCCACAAGCGAGCTCAAGAGTGATGGCGCTGGAGTTTTTAAAAAAATCGCGGCGCCACTTACCCCGGATAGTTTCATAAGCTGGCTTTGAAGGTTCCACCACATTGGTGTTCTGCTCGATGATCTTAAATCTCTCCTGCTTCCTTTTCACATTTTTAAACTATAGTTCGTCGATCTCCGCCACAACGTAAGTGCTCCCTCCTATAAAAACAAAATCGTCAGCTGTCGCCTGGGCGAGTGCCGCTCTTTTAGCTTCATTTACATCCGGGATCGCCTCGCCGTGCAATCCCAGTCTCGAAGCTTCCTGCTGCAAATTTTTTGCATCCATTGCCCGGGGAATTCCCGCCTGGCAAAAATAATAGATTGCTTCTTTCGGCAACAGTTCCAGTATCGGGTTAACATCCTTATCCCTGACCATGCCCCAGACAATAAAAAGCCGGTTGAACTTCTCAGTTGAAATTTGCCTTAAAATTTCCTGTACACCGCTGTAATTGTGGGCGGTGTCGCACACAACGGTAGGGTTATTTGCTATTTGCTGCCACCTCCCCTTCAGGCCTGTATTGGCCACAACCTGCTCAAGCCCCCTTTTCAACTGCGCGATGGTAACGGGAAAATTCCTTTGCAAGACATCGACCGTCTTCATCACGCCTGGTATATTTCTGTGCTGGTAAAATCCCCGCAAAGGTAGTTTAACCCCGGTCAATACCCGTTGATCACCTTTGAGAATATCCACCGAGTCCCCGTAAGAATTTAAAGTCACGGTAAATTCATCCGACGCGAAAAATATTTCAGCGTTCTCCTTCCGGGCCTTCTTGTTAAATACTTCCTCAACCTCGGGCTGACGTTCACTCACAACAACGGGAATATCGTGTTTAATGATCCCGGCTTTTTCGCCCGCTATTTCATGAAGGCTGTTTCCAAGCAAGTCTTTATGATCCCAACTGATATTGGTGATCACCGAAACCAAGGGGGTTATCACATTGGTGGAATCCAGCCTGCCTCCTAACCCCACTTCTACAATAGCAATGTCGATCTGCTGCTGCTCGAAATAATCGAA
>JBBDXJ010000062.1:25130-44799 GCA_040902445.1 Cyclobacteriaceae bacterium
CGAATGCCATGGCTACCGTGATTTCGAAGAACGAAGGCTTAATTTCCTCAATGGAGGACCGGATCCTGTTCACAAAGTCCAGCACAAATTGCTGAGAAACTTCCTGTCCGTTGATCTTGATCCTTTCGGTAAATTCTTTCAGGTGTGGCGATGTGTAGAGTCCTGTCTTATACCCGGATGCCTGAAGAACAGAAGCCAGCATGTGGCAGGTGCTCCCCTTGCCATTCGTACCGGCAACATGAACGGATTTGAAAGCGTTTTGCGGGTCACCCAGCACCTTGCAGAGCTTCAGTGTATTGCCAAGATCTTTTTTATAGGCAACGGCTCCAACCCGCTGGAACATCGGCAGGTTTTCGTATAAATATTTAAGCGCCTCCTGATAGGACAAGATCATAGGTGATGTAAAGATCGGGGGCAAGTAGCAATATATTTTTATTTTACGAAAAGACAGGCTTAGATTATAAGCCTATTTCGTGACTGGGAAGTCCAAACGTATCAGCGCTCATCCCCGAGCATGGAGAGCATTTCCTGATAGGCGATCGATCTTCGCCTCGATGTGGGAAAGTTCTTCGGGATCGGCAAAATTTTTATGCTCATTCAATTCGCGTAAATTTTCATGGACGGAGATCAATACGTCATGTATAAACTCAATATAACGGATTTCCTGTTTGATCAAAATGCTGAATTAATCTGTTGCGGAAACAACTTTGAATGTGATAGTTCCTTCCGATTGAGCGGGTAAGTTAGTTCCCTTTGGAATAAACTGAAGGTTCTGGATGGCCGCTTTTAATCTTCTTTCGGCTTCAAAGCTAAGACCTCTTTGCACGGAGGCCACAGAGATCACATAACCTTGATGATCGACCTTAACTTTAAATTCATACACACCATAGGATTGATCCGGAAGTGCCGGAGCGTCAATAGTGGGCGTGCCGAAACCATTAAATCCTGTCATGGAGACTCCGCCGCCTCCACCTCCCTGTTTACCGTAGAGCGCTTTGGAATCTATGGTACCAGCGGGGTCGCCTTTGTCGCCAGCTTTATTCACGTCATCGCCATGATTTCCGGGAGTACCGGGCTTTTCCGTTGATTTTCCGTCAGTCGTTGCTTCTGTTTTGGGTTTGTAAACCGCTTTAGGAACTTCTTTTTCCGGCTCGATCCGTGGTTTTGTTTCAACAATTTTTTCAACCGGTTTTTCCTTAGGTTTTTCCACCGGCTTTACTTCTTTTTTTTCCTCCACGACAACCGGGCTTTCAATTTTTGAAGCTACTTCCGGCTGAACTGATTTGGTTTCCTCTGTGGATGTCTCCTCAGCAATAGCTTCTTCGGCTATCTCTTCGGGTTCAGGCGGAGCCAATTCTTCAACTTCCTCTTCAACCTCAACGGGTTCTGTTTCTGTTGCGCCGACGGGATTTTCGGGTTGAATGTCACCGCTTCCCTGGGCATCCATGCCAAAATTAAGTTCGATTCCAAATTCAGGTAATGGCGGATTCGGCGCTCTCCAGGCCACCATAAAAAGCAGTAAAAGCAAAATGAAGCCGTGAAAACCAAGGCTGGTGATCAGGGCTATTCTTCTACTCTTTTTTTCCTGCGCTTCTGTCATATTTATTTTCCTGGCTTTGTCGCCAAAACCACTTTTGCATTTAACGAGGTAGCAATTCCGGCAACGTAAACAAGGTGTTCGGATGCTACCGATTTATCGATATGTAAAACTACCGAACCACTACCCCCTGTAAGCAATCGTTTCAATTCCCCTTCGAGCAAGGCTTTTGAAACCCTTTTATCATTAACGTAATACTGCAGGTCTTTTGTAACTGTTACCGAGATCTTTTGCACCGCAATGGTACTGGCTTTGCTGGATGGCAAATTTACCGGCAACCCAGATGGTGTGACAAAGGAAGAGGTCAGCATAAAAAAGATCAGCAATAGAAAAATCAGATCAGTCATGGATGCCATGCTGAATGAAGGGTCTACTTTGTTTTTAGAGTTAAAATTCACGGCCAGCCATTTTAGTGTAAACAGATTAAAGCTTATTGCGGTTCCTGCAGAAGGTCGATAAACTCAATAGAAGTATATTCCATTTTGTGAATCACTTTCTGAACCCGTGTTATCAGGAAATTGTAGGCCAAATAAGCCATAATACCCACAACTAAACCCGCCACGGTCGTGATCATGGCAGTATAGATACCGGAAGACAACAATTTCGGGCTTACAGACCCTTCTTCCTGTGCAATAGCAATAAATGCCTCAACCATACCAATTACCGTACCCAAAAAGCCCATCATCGGGGCTGCACCGGCAATCGTAGCGATCGAGGACAGGTTTTTTTCAAGTTTAAAGATTTCCAGCTTACCGACATTTTCAATGGATGCTTCAATGTTTTTCAATGGACTTCCAATCCGGGATAACCCTTTCTGCATCATTCGCCCAACGGGACTGTCCTGTTGGGCGCATAAAAGTTTGGCGCCATTGATATCGCCTCTCAGGACCGATTCTTTAACCCTGCTCATAAATTGTTCAGGGTCTTGATTGGCTTTATTGATTATCATCAGTCGCTCAAAGAAAAGATAGATAGCGATAACCGAAAGAATAAAGATCGGCACCATCATAAACCCACCCTGAATGGCAAGGTCTAAAACAGAAATTGATTGGTCTACCGTTTCCAGGGATGTGGTGTCTGTGACGACTTGCAGAAGGATCATTTAAAAAGTTTAAAAAATTTGTGAAAGAAAAAATCAATATTTAATTACCCAGGCACCCTCGTTGTATTCACTTTTTAATCCATCGGCGGTTTGTTGTGTAGCTGCAAAGGTTTCGCCTTCCGCTACCGTTAAACGGTGAAATTTAACATTGCCAAAGGGCGGGATAATTTTTGGATTGACTCCTTTTTCACTCAATTTTTTTGCGTAGTCCATAAGCAAATCTCCGTCGATGGCGCTGGCGATAACGACATAGTAACGACCAGTCCTTTCATTTAGTGTTTCTATGGTACCCGCCGGAGGCGCTGCAGTGGCCACGGAATCAGCTTTGCGTTGTGCATCTTCCGCTATGCGCCGTTGCTCGGCTGCGCGTCCTTCCTCAAGTCGCGAAGCTTCTGCCCGGGTCAGCTCTTCCTGTTTAGCTTTTTCCGCCGCGGCAGCTCTGTCGGCTGGCCTCTTCAGGACAAAATACCAGACTCCTGCGCCCACGAGCAGAAGAAGTGCAAGAACACCCAGGATCTTGGGCCAGGGCGAATTGCCTTCGTCGTCGTCATTATAAGTGTATTCATTTTGCCGTACTTCATCTCTCTCCATAGTGGTATGGGTTATGGGTTGTTCTTCAATGTATTCGGGTTGATTCGTGGCTGGCTCAGGCTCCGGTGCTCGGACATCCGGCGCAGGGGTTGTTTCCCTGTTTATTGGTTCATATTCTATTTCCGGGAGACCGAAGGTATCATCACTACCAGCGTTTGGGTCGGTGTTTTCTTCCGGCTGATCTTCAGGTTTTTTTCTCCTTGCCATGTCTAGTCAGGGGTTCACTTGTGTGTTTAACATACAAAAATAAAAGAATTTCTGAGCCATACAAACATTCGGTCCATCAGAAGCTCCATGTTAAACCACCTAAGGCCTGAAAACCACGGACGGGATAATTGAAAAACAAAGGATACTCGCTCGAGGTTATGTTGTTGAACTGGGCAAAAATTGAAAAGCTCTTCGAAAAAAGATATTCCGTTCGAACGTTGAGATCAAAGGCGGGATCAAGTTCTACTCGCGTGTCGGCCACCGGATCGAACGCTTTCATGCCTCCCTGGGAGATCAGATTCACGTCAAGAAGAAACTTGTCTGAAATGTTCAGGGAAGTCTCGCCGGTCACTTTGTATGTGGGCCTGTGCCACGCCTCGTCAATCTCGGTGCTGTATGAATACACATCCCCGCGAAGCATAAATTTGAAAACCTCAGTTTGCGCAAAACCCAGGGAAGCGAAAAAATTCGTCCGGGTTGTTACCTCGTCATATACCACCGTAAATTTCGAAGGGTCTTCACTGGTGTTCCTGAAAAAGTATAAGTTCTTCAGTGTTGCCAGAGAGAAGCCTCCATTCACGGAGATCTTGTTTCCGATCTTCGTGTGCAGGGCACCCTGAAGGTCGAGTAGTTTGTTGGTGTGAAAAACAGGAATGTTCGCGGCGACCCACAGGTTTTCATTTGATAACGAGCGCAGGGAAACTTTCTCCATTCCGCCCGTTAGCGAGGCGGTGATATCTACCGAAGGACTTAACGGATAGGATGCACGCACATCAGGATAGGAATGAACATCCTTTCCATCGATCGTGTCATTCTCAAAGGCAGCCACAATACCAGCGCTCAATTTCAGATCTTCAACAGGATAAAATTCATACCGTGGATTCACAGAAAACAAACTCCTGGGTGTGGCTTCAATCAGGGAATCCTTTCGGTTGATGAGTGAATAAGCTGCCCCGACCGCAATGACCGACTGCTCGTTGATCTCGTACGATGATCTAAAGTCGAAATCCGCTCCGGATTCACGCGCTTCATACCGGTCGGCCAGGTAGCTGAACTCCGCGCCAAGTTGGTAGGCAAAAGCAGAATTTTTGGTATTCGACAATTCTCCTTTCAGGTTAAAAACATTATAGGATTGGCGGATGTCATTGGCTTCCACTGTGCTTCCGGCAGGATACCCATAAAAATGCGTAAACCTGTTTTCGTATCCGGCTTCAGCCGAGAATGAAATATAGTTACTAAAAGCTTTGCCATACAATGACAACCCAGAGGAACCACTTGCTGAATTTTTTCCATCAACCGGACCCTGACCGGAACCCCGGAAAAATCCGTGTGCACCTATTAATTTATTCCGGTCGCGCTTTGAATTGATAAACCCTTCCAGGTACGGTGTCGCATAATTGCCGTAACCTGCGCTTAGATAACCTCCATACACATTCGATGGAGCCTCCTGCTTGAGTTTCAAAGGCCTGATGGCGGGATTGATCTGTGATGCCTGAAAGCTGAAAGGCTTAAAGTCGTACATAAAGGAAGGCCTGGCGGTTTCTGCCGGCCGCGGCGGCACCTTTTCGAAATTGCGGTTTGCAGGAGGCAGCGTGATCTGCCTTTCTTTTACAATTTCAATTTCCACGTCTTCGAGATTGCCTTCCTCGTCCTGGGCAGAAGCGTTGATCTGAAACACAATAACCAGGGTCAGTAGAAAAAAAACTCTCAACATTTTTTCGGTATTTTTCATTTTACGTTCAGCGGTTGTCCTTCTGGGAATCATTTTCAAGTGTGTCAGCCTCAAGCAATCTCTTTTTATCGGCCTCGGCGCTGTCAAGCTCTTTTAATTTGCTGGCTGCAGCATCTTTGATGGGTTTCAATGGAAACTTTTCGACCAGTGATTGTAAAGTGGCACGCGCCTGAAAGATCTGATCCATCGCCACAAAATTATCGGCCATAAGCAAGTACGCCTTGCCAACCCATTCGTCATAAGCTCCAAAATCTTCTGTCAGGCTCAATAGGGTTTCATAGCTCTCCTTGTATTGCTTTTTCAAATAAAATATCTGGGCAAGTAAATACTTGGCCTCTGCTCCATATTCATCCTGCGCGGAATTCAGCGTATTCAGAAATTCATCCTGGGCGGCTTCAAAATCACCGCGTGCAAAGGCGCTTTTCCCGAGGTAAAGGGAAGCTTTGTTCTGACCTCCGGCATTAACCGCACCCTTTTCCAGAATTATTTTTGCGAACACATCGGCAGAATCATATTGTGAAAGCAGGTAGAAAGATTCCATCAATCCTGTCCATGCCGTATACTGTTCCGTTTTGTTCGTTGCCAATCGCTCAAGACCGTGGTAACGACTGATGGCGGATCTGTAATTTCCCTGGTTGAAATGAATTTCTGCCGCACGACCAACAACCCTGCTTCCCATATTAAAATTCTTGTCCTCACTGAGAGACTCGTAGAGAGGCAAGGCTTTCACGAAATCCTTCATCCTGTAATAGGACTCCGCCACATAATAACGCGCCTCCTGAAGTCTGCTGCTCTGCGGGTAGGCATTGGTAAAATTGTTAAGCATGAGCACTGCTGTTGGATACTGCTGATCAAAAAAAGCGTTCTTGGCAGTCTCAAATTCAATTTCCTCAAGACCCTTATTATCGGGATTAGCCCGCTTGAATTGGGAAAGGTATTGATCAAATTCCGCGGCGCGGCCGGCAAGCCTCAAGGCATCCTGTAAAGGCAATAGTACTTCCTCCGCTACCGGATGATTTGGAAACTGCCTTATTACAGTAGTGTAGTCACCGATAGTTTTGTCGTATTGTTTCAGATTGTAATACGATGAAGCACGACGCATGTACGCGTACGGCAAAAATTTTGAATGCGAGCTCTCGCGTATCAGTTGTGAAAGTCCATCGATGGATGCCTGGTTATTTCCCTGTTCAATTTCAAACTGCGCGCGTTGAAAAAGGGCTTCATCCCTGTAAGGTGATTTTGGATAATTCTGTATTAGAGCTGTAAAATTATTTCTGGAGTCACCGTAATTCCTCTTGATCCCATTGATCACACCGGTTTGAAGAAGGATATAATCATTGTCGGGAGAGCCCAGGTTACGCGCATTTCCATATGCGCTGAGCGCGGCGTCATATTGTTTACTCACATAATAACAATCGGCCAAACGGATCAATCCATCCGCATAATTTGGTGTATTCTTTTTGGCTTTAGCCGTGAATTCTTTAAAGTTAAACAAGGCCCGCTCATAATCCTCTAACGCGTAGTAAGCATATCCCATGGCATACCTGGTCTTACCTGAAAGATCTGCATCGGCCTGATTGCCCATGCTGATCACTTGCTGATAGTGCCTGATAGCCTCCTGAGGTTTTCTCCCAATAGAATAAGACTCACCTGCCCAGAAGCTTGCGAGCGCGTCGTACGTCTGATCCCTCGGATACTCCAGGGATTTTTCGAAAAATAATGCAGCCTCTGAGTAGTTATTTTTATTGAAAAGCTCTGCGCCCATCAGATAAGTAGCTTTCTGATATGCCTGCTGTACCTGTGGATTTTTTGAGGGTAATGATTCTATGTACTCAATAGCTTTGCGAAAGTTATTCCCGTTCACGTAAGCCTGCGCGAGAAGTTCTTTTACCTCATTGGTATGCGCGCTTCCGCGAAAAGTCGTCAGGAATTTTTCAAACTCATTGATGGCTTGCTCAGTACGGCCCGCGTCATAGGATACCTTGGCAAACTGAAATGTTCCTTCTTCGGCAAGCTTCTTATCGTTGGGAACTTTCCTTGAAAAATCAAACGCATTTAATGCGAGAGGCTTTTCACCTTTCTTAAGGTACATTATTCCCAGATAGTATGAAGCGTAATAACTCACAGAATCCTTGCTGGCCGCCGCCTTGCTCAAATAGGATATAGCCTTATCGGTTTGATTCAGGGAGTAATTGGAATAACCGGCGCGAAATAATAAATTGCCTTCTGCCCTGTCAGGGTTATCTTCCAGAAAGCGTTCATAGGCCTGCGCAGCTTTTTCGTAATCTCCTTTAAAGTAGTACGCCTCCGCTGAGAGCATGGAGATCTCTTTGGCATTTTGAAGCCCGGTTTTATTCTGCAGACTCGCTGCGTAGGCAATGAGGTCGTCGTAACGCTTTTGTTTGTAATAAACATTTGCGATAAGGTAGGGAACTATTGAAGCATAGGATGGATTGGTCTCTGCTTTTTTCAGATCCGTCAATGCTTCCGAATAAAGTCCCTGTGAATATTCAATGAAACCCGCGTAATAATTCGCAGCAGGAGAAAAGGCATTGCTCTGGTTCTTGACAAAGTTAAATTGTTCCAAAGCCTGATCCAGTTGTTTAAGATTAAAATAACTATATGCCCATTTAAAGTGACCTTCGCTTTGTTGATTTTGGGTTAACGCCGGGAAGTCAACTTTCTTAAAGTACTGTGAAGCCTTGCTGAATTTATTGTCATTATGAAAAAAGACGGCAAGGTCATAATAAGCCGTAGCTGCTTTCGGACTTGAAGGGTGATGCGAAATATACTGATCTATCAGTTTCTCTCCATCGGTGTGATTAAGGTTTAGCGCGCTGAAGGCGACATAATATTCAGCCTCACCCCGTCTGGGATCCGTAGCAGGTGCCTCATTCAGGAACTCTGTAAAGATCTTGCGGGCAGCACCAAAGTTCTCGTGCACCACAAGTTCAGTACCTTTTTGATATAGCCGCTCGGCTTTGGCTTGCGAAAGCTGATTTTGCCCAATGGCCAACCCTGAAATAGAAATGAAAAAGAGAATAATGATGAATAACCTCACATTAAAAAGTTTTTGATATTAAAACTGCCTTGCACGCGAATTATTGCAAAACCAGGACCAAAAGTAAGGGATATAAGGAAATAAGGAAATATGCACTAAGGAAATAAGAGTATAACGAAGTAACCAGGATGGCAAGGGCGTGCGGCAGGTGACATGGGAAGGATTGTGCGGTAGGTGGTAGGGACACATCATTATGCGTCCCGAATTAACCGGATATAATTAATATACGAAGAATACAGGGGAATTACAAGTAAAAATGAAATTTCCGGGGCAGTTAATACACGATCCTGAAAATCAATTCCCGCAGTATCTGACCATCGGTATCGGAGCCGGAGTTTACACCTTTTAATTTAAGGTCAGCTTCTCTTAGAGACGAAATGGTGTAAATAATTTTATCCGTAGGATATTGCCGAAGCGCATATACATAGTCTTTGGCTGCATAGGGACTTATTTTCAGGGTGGTGACCAGGCCTCTGTCGCTCTTATCCGCGCATTGTGAAGCGGCGAGCAGTTTGCTGAAGAAAGAGTATAAAAAAGCGACGACGGGAATCATCGGGTTTTTGCGTGTGTTGGCCTCAAAGTAGTTGACGATCTTGTTTGCAAGCAATGTATCTTTTTTGATAATGGCTTTTTGCAATTCAAAGATGTTGTATTCCTTGCTCACCCCCACTCCATTCATTACCTGTTCAAGCGAGATACTTTTTTCGGGGGAGGCGATCATTAGTTTGTCGATCTCATTTGTCAACCGGTGAAGGTCGTTACCAACGTATTCGCACAGCGCCATTACCGCGCGGTCTTCGATGGCGATCTTTTTCTCGCGGGCATATTCTGCGATAAAATCGGGAAGCTGGTTATCGTAAATTTTTTCACACGTAAGAGCAGTTGTGTACTGATCGATCTTCTTCCACAGATCTTTTCTTTTGTCGAGTGACTTGTGCTTATGACAAAAAACCAAAATTGTAGTAGGGGCAGGGTTCTTGATATAGTCCAGCAAAAGTTTGGCACCGTTCTCTTTGTTCAGATCGGGAATTTCCTGGGCTTCCTTTACAATCACCACCTGTTTTTCTGCCATCATCGGAAACCGGCGCGCGTGAGTGAGAATTGTTGCCATCACGGCCTCCTTGTTGCCATAAACGATCACCTGGTTAAAACTTTTATCCGCGTCGGGCAGCGCATTTTCTTCGATGTAATTGGCGATCAGGTCAATATAGAAAGTTTCCTCGCCCTGTAAAAAGTAAACAGGTTCGAACCTTCGCGAATTCAGATCAGTCATTATCTTCTTTACACTGGCATCCATGCTTCAAACTTTTTTTTGTGAACTAAGACCAATAGCGGTATAGATCCCTACAAGGCCCCCTGAAAAGTGTGACTCCCAGGAGACGCGCGGATCGGTGGGCAATACCCCGTAGATCACGCCACCATATAAGAGGATGACCACCAGCGAGATCAGCATCGAAATAAAATCTCTTCTGAAAATTCCGAAAAATATCAAAAAGAAAGCTAAACCATATACCACACCACTGGCCCCGATGTGGTTTGCTTCCTGCCTGCCGAAAATCCACACGAGGATGTTGGTCCAGAAATAAGCTCTGAAAAAAACGATCCCGGCAATTCTTTCATAGAAAAAAAATAAAACGGTTCCGAGAAAAAGAAGGGGAATGGTGTTGGAAATCAAATGGTTCAGGCTTCCGTGCAACAAGGGGGCTGTAAAGATACCGATCAAACCCCTGGGTGTCCATGGAACTATTCCGAAAAAGCTTAAGGGCCATCCGTATAAAAATTCAACATAAAAACCCGCCCACATCAAAAAAACTAACCGGAAGGGAACCACGGAGCTTCCAAACCAAGACTGATCCATGAAATAACGTGATGATTCTGCTGCAAATAAGGTAAATTACCCGGAATACACTTTGAATTAATCCTTATTTTTATACATTTCTTTCCGCTAAATTCACTTTATATTTACCTATCAACTCCCACTGCATGTACGAGAAGGATCCGGTTAAAATTTTTGTCGTTGAAGATGACCAAGCGTATACAAAATTTTTAAAATATGTCCTGGCCCTGAATCCGGATTTCGAAGTTGAATTTTTCACTTCCGGCAAAGAGTGCCTGGACAACCTCCATAAAAACCCGGCTGTTGTTACCCTGGACTATTCCCTTCCGGATATGCCAGGCGAAAAAGTTCTGAATCAGATCAGGAGTCACGATCCAAATATCAATGTCATCATCGTTTCAGCGCAGGAAAAAATCGGTACTGCAGTGGAATTGCTGAAGCTCGGGGCTTACGATTATATTTCGAAAGACCACGAAACCAAAGACCGCATCATTAATTCCATTAACAATGCGCGGAATAAAACGTCGCTGATAAAACAGATCGACCACCTGAAAAAAGAAATTTCGGAAAAATACGAATTTGAAAAAAGCATCATCGGCACCAGCCCGCCGATTAAAAAAACTTTTGCATTGCTGGAAAAAGCCTGCACCACCAATATACTGGTTTCAATTTCAGGAGAAACCGGCACGGGCAAGGAATTAGTTGCCAAGGCGATCCATTACAATTCGAAAAGGAAGAACAAAGCTTTTGTAGCGGTAAACATTGCGGCAATACCCAGGGAGTTAATAGAAAGTGAACTCTTCGGGCATGAAAAAGGTGCCTTTACGGGAGCAATGACACGCCGCATAGGTAAATTCGAAGAAGCCGACGGCGGAACTATATTTCTCGACGAAATCGGCGATATGGAGGCGAGTCTCCAGGCAAAAATGCTGCGCGTCTTGCAGGAACGCGAAGTAACGCGCATAGGGGGAAACCAGGTGATCAAACTCGACGTCAGGATCATTTCGGCGACGCATAAAGATCTTGCCGAGGAAGTGAAGGCGGGCAAGTTCAGGGAGGATTTGTACTATCGCTTACTGGGATTGCCTATCCACCTGCCTCCCCTCAGGGAACGGGGAAATGATGTCATCCTGATTGCCAAACACTTCCTTGATCAGTTTACAAAAGACAATCAGATGCCGCGATTCAAGATCAGCCAGGAAGCACAGGAAAAACTTTTACAATATCCGTTCCCTGGCAACATCCGGGAACTCAAATCTATTATTGAACTGGCGGCGGTCATGGGCAGCGACCAGGAGATTAAACCACAGGACATCAGTTTCAACACTTCGACCCGGATCGAATCTTTCCTTTACCAGGAAATGCCCATGCAGGAATTTATGTACCGGATCATTCGTCACTTTTTAAACAAATATGATAATAACGTATTGGAGGTTGCAAAACGGCTTGACGTTGGCAAGTCTTCTTTATACCGTTATTTAAAAGAAATGGAAGCCGCGGGGATATGAAATTTAAACAGTACGTTCGCAAAGGTTCTTTTTATGCAGCTGTCGTTGAAGATGGATCAGACCTGATCTTTATCGTCGACTTTGAGGGCAACATCCACTACCATAATGCATCGGTCAAAGATACGCTTGGTTACCGGGCGAAAAGTCTGACAGGCAAGAACTTCTTTGACTTTATCCCTGCTGCAGCAGTAAATGATCTGAAACAGAAATTCAGGCAAAGCCAGAAACGAGCCTACACGGAAAAAGTAGAAATACAATTTCTCTGCACTGATCGGTCTTATAAATTCCTTGAATTCAACGCGATTAATCTGAAGCACAAAGAAGGATTAAACGGATATATTCTCGATTGCCGTGACATCACTCAGCGCAAACGCGATGCCGAGGAACTGGTGAGGTTGCAGAAAGCTAAGGAGCAATTTCTGGCCAACATCAGCCATGAGATCAGGACTCCTATTAATGGTATCGCAGGAATGGCCGGACTTCTAAGTCAGGATTCAAGTCCTGAGGAACGGGCGACCTACCTGAACGCCATCAAACACTCCGCTGAAAATCTGAAGGTCATTATAAATGATATTCTCGATCTGGCAGCAATTGAATCAGGCAAGTTGCGTCTCGAAAAGATTTCTTTCAACCTGCACGATCTTCTTCCTTCCCTTATCGGGATGTTTGCTTACCAGGCAAAGGAGAAAAAAATTTCCCTCGATTATAAGATCCACTCTTCGCTGAACCGCATCCTGCTGGGCGACCCCGTGCGATTGAATCAGATCCTGATCAACCTTATCAGCAACGCAGTTAAATTTACCCACAGCGGTGAAATTCAGGTTCTCTGTTCAGCAGAGCAAAAGAAAAAATCGGAATGCATTGTAAAAATTCAGGTGATTGATACAGGTGTGGGAGTTCCTTCAGACAAACTTGATACAATCTTTGAGAGTTTTAGCCAGGCCGATGCAAGCGTTACCCGGAAATACGGTGGCAGTGGCCTGGGTCTAACCATAGTGAAACAACTCGTGGAACTACAGCACGGCACCATTGAAGTGAAAAGTGAAGAACACAAGGGATCTAATTTTATCGTAAGGGTTCCCTACAGCTTCACAAGATCCGAACGTTTAAAGAAAGCAGCGATACCGAAAACGACCGCATCCCTCGCAGGAAAAATGCTGAATGAAATGAAAGTACTGCTTGTAGAAGACAATGACATCAACAGGTTGTATGCGAAAAGTATTCTCCAGCAGTGGCATTGCTCTGTGGATATTGCCGAGAACGGTCTGGTCGCAATTGAAAAGATCAAAAACAATTTTTACGATGTAGTTTTAATGGATGTTCAGATGCCGGTGATGGATGGTTATGAGGCAACCAGGGCGATCAGGCTTATGGATTCACACATGCGCAACGCTCCGATCGTTGCACTCACGGCAAATGCCACGAAGACTGATATCGAAAAGTGCCTTTCCTCAGGCATGAACGACTATCTTCCGAAGCCTTTCACGCCCGACGATCTATACCGCAAGATATTCCGGGAGCTTAAGATCAAAACACAGAAAAACGGTAAAGCAAAAAAAGCCGTTTCCGACAAAAGATCTGGCTTTGATCTGGCGTATTTGCGCTCCGTATCAGATAACAACCAGGAATTTCTTCGGGAAATGATCCACACATTCATTAACAGCATTCCAACCGTGCTGGAGGACATGCAGATTGCCCTGTCGGATAAAAACTGGAAAAAACTTTCCAGCCTTGCACATCAGATAAAACCATCCTTCGGATTGATGGGTATTGAGCCGCTGCGGAAAACAGTGTTTTTCATTGAAGAAAATGCCGATCAAAAAAGCAATCTTCCGCAGTTAAGCCGTACAACGGAGGAGTTTATTCTCGACTGTTCAAAAGTGATCACAGATCTGAAAAAGGAGTTCATTACCAACTAAATCCAATCTCTTATTCCCCTTATTCCCCTCATGACCCGGTACCTAGTGCCTGTTCATCACCGCGATCTTCTTATACATGACCACCTTATTTTGCGATCTGAATTGCACAAAATAAATTCCATTTGACAGTACATTGAGCTCCACCTCTTGTGGCGTTGTCAGGTCGTGATTAATTTCTCCTTCAATAATAGTCACACCACGCTGGTCGATGATCCTGTAGGTATAGTCTCTCGTCAGCGGATTGTCCAATTTGAAGTTGATATGTTTCGAAGCCGGGTTGGGGTACACATGAATAGCCCTGATCTCCGCATCAAAAGGATTGTCTTCAATGCCTACTACCGGCGCTCCGTCCTTCACAGGCGCCTTGATGATAGAGGACTGAAGGATGTAATGGTTCAATTTATCCTGAACAAAAGTAATTAGGTAAAGGTTGTTCGGGTTCGTAATAGGCACATCAACCGGATAATCGATCGGTACGGTGAGGCTATCGCCATACGTCCAGGTACGGTTTTCAGTCCTTCCGCCACTTTCCCACAACAGTTTTCGCAGGACGTTCTTATTTCCGGAAATATCACCTTCCACAAGGGCTGTGTGGAGTATTACCGGAGTGGTGAAGTCTGCCAGGCTGTCCATGTAAGTAAATGTTACCGCACCCACAAGCGGACTTGAAGCTGATTGGGTTGCATACAACGTATCGGTTATTTGGAATTTAGGATCATCCAAGGCTCTACGGTCTATTTCGATGTCATCGATCCATGCATGGTCACCGTTAAATTTTATAATCGGACTATTGGATTTGTTATACGGAGAATCGCCAATAATACCGTCCATAACTGTATTATCTGACTCGGCTATGCTATAAATGAAGGCGCGTGTAGCAGGGTCTGTAGGGTTATCATCATTCAGCTGGTCAAATCCACCGTTCGCAAGGTGGTATTGAATTCTGATGAAGTCAGATTTCGTTTTAGCACCAGATAACGTTTGGTTTGTATAAAGGTTATCAAGGTATACCCTGGCCTGCGTTCCGATATTGTCATTAGTAAAGTGCTCCACCAGAACCGTTCGTTTCTTTTCACCAATATAAATATCGTCGAACGCAAAGCCATTGAGAACGCTGTCAGGCAGGTTGTCGTTGTTGCTACCGTAAGCTATTCTGAATACGACAAGATCTCTTTCCGCGACGGGTATTTCATCCAGGTTAAACCGCGCATTTTTCCATCCGTAGGTTTTACCCGACCAGGCAAAGTTATCCTGACCTCCGGGTGCACCGGGAATATTTTTGCTGTTGTACCAATTGATACCTCTCTTTTCAGCATCGCCAATCGTCTTCCATGTCGCACCACCCGTGGTAGAATATTGCACCACCGCGCCGTCAAAATTCTCCTGTGAGTGCGACCAGTAATTGAGCGACATCATTGGCCGTTCAATGGCCGTTAAGTCAAGGCATGGGCCAGTAACTTCCGTGCTGTCATTTTGGTAATATGTGCTGTAGTCCGTGACAGCGTCGGGATTTCCTCCGGTCCACCATGCATTGATACCGGAATTTGCACTGTTGATCTCTGTTCCATCTGGTGTACCAAATATCCAACTGTATTGACCGATTTTGTTGACATCATTGTGAGAAGAAGTTTCTACCCACGTTCCTTTGCCGTTTTCGAAATTCTCCGAATAACCCTTGGTTGGTGTGGGTTTATTATAATCGAGAATAAAGATACGTTTTGTCACAGCGTTCACACATCCGTCATCTGTGCTAATAATGAGTTTTACATTATAGATCTGGAAGTTCGTATACGTGTGACGAGGATCCTTGTAAGTATTTGACGTTCTTCCGGAATGGGTATTAGCCGGCACTGCTTTGTTAGGAACTCCAAAACCAAGTGTATCGCCATCCTGGAAATCCCATGAGTATTGAATAATGTTTCCAATACCAGGGTTGGAAAGATCTTTAAATTCCGTCGTTTCTGTTTGCACACATATTTTGCTCCATGTGAAATCAGGTTTAGGAGGATTACTTACGCGAATCACACGGGTTGTATCGTGCTGGCATCCCTGGTTTGTTGTAACGGTAAGGCTAAGGGTCTTAAAACCTTCCGTCACATACTGATATGTAGGATTTCGAGAAACTCCATCATTTCCATTACCGCCCTCACCGTACGTCCATGACCATTTATTGATCGTACCCGCCGAGAGATTATTTGTGATGATGGAGTTGTCCTGATAAGTAATAATATCTTCGATACAGCTGTTCTGGACATCAATTATTGCCCTCGGCGCAGAGTTCACAATAAGAACTTTGGTCAGCGTATCAGTTGCATTGGCTGTATTTGTAAATATATATTCTACCAGGTAAGTTCCACCAGGCAGGTTTTTGGTGTTGATGCGGTATCCGTTTACACCGTCAAATACGATACGGGGTCCCAACACAGGACTTGGAGATCTGAACGATGCCGCATTCGCGGAAGGGTCATTCCAATCCGGATTTCCGATCAATCGCAATAAATCATTGGTGCCAGAGTTCTCGCAAATAACCAACCTTCCCTGCGCATCTATATCGCTCGGCTCTTCGATATTGAAATCAATTTCCGTTACAGGATTTACAATAGTCGTCTGCGAGATAGAATTAGTACAGCCTTCTGCATCAGTATAAGTGTACGTAATGATTTTTGACCCGTAGCCTGCGTTTGACGGATAGAACTGACTTGTTCCCGCAAGGATACCAGGACCGGTGAAAATTCCGATTCCAGGGGAGACGGGGAACCCATTCAGGGTTACCATGTCACTGTTTTCGGCATAGGCAGGATCCAAACCAAATAGCGCCACACCCGGGAGTTTATTGATCGTGATGGTTACCTGATCAGAAACTATGGAACAAGGCCCACCTGCATCCGGATCATCGGTCGTTAACGTAAGGGTTATTGTACCTGCGCTGATATCGCCCGCAGTCAGATTATACATGGACGCCGGATTATTGACATCACTAAACCTGGTAGGACCGCTGCCTCCGCTCCATGTGACAAAGGAAGTCTGTCCGCTAAACGACCCAGCCAATTGAACCGGTTTGTCTTCACAGGTTTCGAGGGCAGGACCAGCATCGACCTTAGCCGATTCATTAATCGTGATATTAATATCATCAAAGGCCGGCACACATGGCCCGAACCCGTCAGGATCATTGGTAGTTAACCGGAAAGCAACCACATTTCCTATATCGGAGATGTGTGGCGAGTAGTTAGCAGTAACAATATCTCCCGTAATACTGCTCACCGAAAGTGTTCCCGCACCGGATATTACACTCCATGAGCCAGCCGTGGCGCTCGG
This sequence comes from Cyclobacteriaceae bacterium, assembly GCA_040902445.1. Classification (GTDB taxonomy): domain Bacteria; phylum Bacteroidota; class Bacteroidia; order Cytophagales; family Cyclobacteriaceae; genus Chryseosolibacter. Next base: position 42,000 of record JBBDXJ010000062.1, read on the forward strand.
ATCAAGATCACCTGTCAAAGGAATGGAGAGAGGTTCACACACAACAAAGTCACCGGGAACAGTCACTCTTGGAGTGCGGTTGACGCTGACAATGATATCATCAGTTACAATAGAACATGGGCCGGCGGCATCCGGATCATTGGTTGTAAGTCGTAACACAACAGTTCCACCGATATCACCTGCTGCAACGGTATAGGTAGCTGTTACAGTTCCACCTCCGGTCACACTTCCGGAAATGGCGCCCACTCCACTTATAACAGACCATGTTCCGGCTGTGGCGCTGCCACCGATTAACCCGGAAACAGGAATGGAAGCTGGCTCGCAAACCTGGAAATCCGCTCCCGCGCTAACAGTGGCGACTGGGTTGACAGTTGCGAAAATATTTTTAACCGGTCCCGCACATCCGTTTGCAAAAGGTGTGATGGTATAAGTCACATTACCAACTGAAGCATTGGTAGTTGTCAACAATTGATTAATGGTAGATCCGTTTCCATTGGTTGCACCTGTTATGTTGGCTGTCGGAAGGGCCGTCCAGGAGAACGTCGTACCTGCCACGTTTTTCGGTGAAGGATCAATGGTAATAAAGGCTGTCTGTCCGCTGCAAATTGTAAAGTCGGATCCCGAAGCTGAAGGCAAAGGTTTCACCGTCACAACCAGGTCAACCGCTGATCCATTACATCCAACAAATTGAGGCGTGATCCTGTACGTTACAGTACCTTGAACATTGCCTGTATTTACAGGGACGTCACCAATGGTGCCTGTTCCCGAAGCTGTAATGGAAGCTGCGCTTATCGGGCCACTGATGGTCGATGTCCATGAAAAAGTCGTTCCGCCGATTGTAGATGTCGGAAGAAAATTCAACGTTTCATTACTACAAATCTGTTTGGAGAAATCGGCAGCATTGTTGGTTATGACAGGAACAGGTGTTACGGTAGCCGTGACATCGAAAGGCGTACCGGAACATCCGTTGGCGGTCGGCGTGATTCTGTAGACCACTGTTCCGGTATTGATCGCATCAGCGCTCGTCAGTACCTGACCAATTGTATTTCCTGAGCCCGCAACGGCCCCATTAACATTGGTATTGCTCTGTATTACCCACGTAAAGGTTGTACCCGCAACATTGTTGGGATTTGAAATTACAATGCCTGTAGATTGGCCTGAGCAAATTCCCTGATTTGAAGCGGTAACATCAGGCCTGGGCTGAACAGTAACAACGTAATTAATAGAAGCACCAGGGCATCCTGACACAGAAGGCATGATCGTATAAGTAATAGTCCCGGAAGTATTGACCGTATTCACCGGCGTATCCAGAATAGTTCCGCTGCCTGCAGCACTCACTCCGGATAATGTTCCTGAAACTGTTGACGTCCAGGTGTAAGTTGTTCCGGCTACGGTGGAAGTCGGAATAAAATTCAATGGATCCTGACTGCAAATAACTTTCATCCGGTCGCTCGCCGGAGTTGTGATCACAGGTGTTGGATTGACTGTGACGATGATATCGGTTGCGGTACTTGAACAACCATTCGAAGTCGCCGTTATTCTGTAAGTGATTGTTCCCTGAGTTATTCCATCGGTAACGGTAAGCGCCTGGTTGATCAGACTGCTATTGCCATTAGCTCCTCCGGAAACATTGGTAACGCTTTGAACGACCCAGCTAAAGGTAGTACCCGGAACTCCATTAGGATTAGTGATGACAATGTTTGTGCTGTTTCCGGAACAAATGGTTTCGGGAGATGCAGCTAAATCGGGGATGCGTTTCAGCACAACCTGAACTTCATCAAAGCTTGAACATATACCATTCGTTACGGTCCAGCGCAATACGTAGGTGTTTCCGGCAATTCCGTTGAACGCACTCGCGGGATCGGAAACAGTAGTTACCGAACCACCTGCTCCGCTCGTGACTGACCAGGATCCCGCCCCTACTCCTGGAACGTTTGCAGTTAATGTGGTGGCCGATCCGCATATCTGCTGATCCGTTCCTGCATCCGCCACAGTAGCCAAAACGTTATTTGTGAGTATAACATCATCAAAGCTTATACACGAACCGTTGCTGATTGTCCACCGCAACGTCACATTGTTTCCTGCGATCAAACCTGTTACCGTTGTTGTAGGGGAATTAATATTTGTGATTGATGCACCATTCGCCGGACCTTGTACTGTCCACACGCCAGATCCTACACCTGCTGGATTGCCTGCCAGGGTAAACGTTGCATTATTACATTGCACCTGATCGGACCCGGCAGCTGCAACGGTTGGCGTGGCACTGTTAGTTAACACCAGTTCGTCAAAAGTTGTGCAGGATCCGTTCGTGATCGTCCACCTTAAAGTAACACTGCTGCCAACGGTAAGCCCTGTAACAATGCTCGCTTCTGATGCGGGGGTGGTGATCGTGGCACCATTAGCCGATCCTATGATACTCCATAAACCTGTACCCGTCACCGCCGCATTTCCGGCCAAAGTAAAGTTTCCGGAACTGCATAATTCCTGATCAGGTCCAGCAAGAGCAATTGTTGGTAGGGCACTGTTTGTCAAAACAACAACATCGAAGCTTGAGCAGGATCCGTTGCTGATCGTCCAGCGAAGTGTCACGCTACTACCAACTGCAACACCTGTTACAGTTGTCGTCGGTGATGTGGTATTTGTTATGGTGGCCGCGCCGGCATCGATCGTCCACAAACCGGTGCCAGGGCTTGCTGTGTTTGCAGCCATTGTAAACGTCGGGGCATTACACTGCTCATTATCTGTTCCTGCAGCTGCAACCGGAGGGGTAGCGCTGTTGGTCAGCACCACCTCATCAAAG
>JBBDXJ010000063.1:0-7434 GCA_040902445.1 Cyclobacteriaceae bacterium
AGACTCATATCGAATGAAACGCAATATTGGATCATTGGATCTAGTTATAAATTTTGGCAGGTAACTTCTGGACGCCATGCGGTGAATTGTCAAGATATGTCAACTGCAAGACATTTATGCAATAAAGATTAGCCTTCATTATGGATCATAGGCAAGAAAGTAATTGTTTGCAGACTAGCTTGAGTGATTGAATCATTATTGGAGATATCTTAAATGTCATCACACTTTAATTTTGTAAAATGAAGAAAGCTATAGCTGCCATTATATTTTTTTCTTTTCTTTTGGCCGGGAACATCATTCATGGCCAGGTTGTCCCCGAACGCCCGATCGATATTTCGCCTTTATTAATAGGGGAGCAGGTTCCGAATCTTGCATTGACGAATATAGCAGGGGAAAGTGGACTCTGAGGCTTCGAGGTCCGCTTTCGATACAAACTCAAATTTTAATTCAGTTTCAAGCGCCAAAGTAAACTTAACTTGACACTAGCTTGAGTAATTGAATCACTATTGGAGATATCTTTAATGTCATCACACTTTAATTTTGTAAAATGAAGAAAGCTATAGCTGCCATTATATTTGTTTCCTTTCTTTTAAGCGGGAACATCATTTATGGCCAGGTTGTCCCCGAACGCCCGATCGATATTTCGCCTTTGTTAATAGGGGAGCAGGTTCCGGATCTTGCATTGACGAATATAGCAGGGGAAAGTATTGGGCTCAGGAGCATTCTTCGGACAAGCCCATCTATTGTGATTTTCTACCGGGGCGGTTGGTGCCCGTATTGCAACCTTTACATGGCTGAACTTCAAAGCATTGAGCAGGATATTTTGGACATGGGTTATCAGATCCTGGCGGTAAGTCCGGATTCCCAGGAAAATATGAAGGCTTCTTTAGATAAGCATAAACTAAATTATCAGCTTTTTTCGGATGCGGATATGAAGGTGGCACAGGCATTTGGAATTGCATATGCGGTCCCTGAATCTTCACGCAAGCGTTTAACCGATTCCAGCGGCGGACAAAATCCGGGACAATTGCCTGTTCCTTCAGTATTTGTATTAAATCAACAGGGGGAAATATTGTTCGAGTATATTAATCCCAATTACAAAAAAAGAATGGATTCCGGTTTATTGCTTGCGGTCCTCAGAACGTTGCGCTAAAGACGCATCGCTAACTTCGCAATAAGGTAAGCCTTGATTCCAAATGCTGCCTTTTATTTTACACTGATCACATGAAGCCAAAACACTTTACCTTTCAAAACAGCGAAGGGATAACACTTTCCGGAGAAATGGAATGGCCTGCCAATCAAGCACCACATAGCTATGCGATTTTTGCTCATTGCTTTACCTGTAATAAAAACCTGCAGGCGGTGCGGGCCATTTCCAAGTCACTGGCCGGCCGTGGTTTTGCTGTGCTCAGTTTTGATTTCACCGGTCTCGGCCGGAGCGAGGGGAGCTTCCCGGACACTAATTTTTCCGGTAATGTCGACGACATCATATCCGCCGCCAGGTTTTTGAGAGATGAATTCAGCTCTCCGGCTTTACTTTTAGGCCATTCGCTGGGTGGGGCGGCGGTGATACAGGCAGCAAGGTCTATTGACACAGCCAGGGCGGTCGCTACGATAGGAGCGCCTGCAGAGGCCGGGCACGTCAAGAAAATTTTTGAGGAACATTTGCCCGGGATTGAAAGTCACGGGATGGCAAAAGTGGATTTAGGAGGCAGACCTTTCCTGATAAAGCAACAGTTTGTTGAGGATCTTCGGAACCATGCTATTTTGAATACCTTAAAGGATCTAAAGAAGGCGATCCTTATTTTACATTCGCCGCAAGACAGCATTGTTGGTATTGAGAATGCCGGCGACCTTTACAGGCAGGCCCATCATCCCAAGAGTTTTATCTCTCTGGATGGGGCGGATCATCTTCTGACAAACAAAGCTGACTCTAATTATGCAGGTGAAGTGATTGCGTCCTGGGCAAGTCGGTATCTGGATTTGCCGGAAAAAGCGTCGCTCGAATCGGACTACCAAACTGTGGCCCTTACGGGAGAGAAGGAAGCCGGCTACACGACTTTACTGAAGGCAGGAACGCATTTTATTACAGCGGATGAGCCGGAGGATGTCGGTGGCAACGACTTTGGACCCACACCTTATCAACTGCTCGCCTCTTCCCTGGCTGCATGCACGGCCATGACGTTGCGTATGTATGCGAACAGAAAAGGTTGGGATGTTAAGGAGATAAAGGTTCATGTAAATCATACCAAACGATACAGTGATGATGCTGCACAGGACAACCGGGTGGGCGCACGGATTGAACGCTTCGAACGCCTGGTGGAAGTTGAAGGTGATATTGATGAAATTCAGCGAAACCGACTAATTGAAATAGCCACCAAGTGTCCGGTACATAAGACGCTGGAAGGGGAGATAACAATTACGACCAGATATTTACAATAGAAAAATCGATAACGATCTCATTAAAAGTATAACTTAGCAAAATTAAACTGTATTTAATGGATCGTGTTTGCGTTTTAATCACAATAGCTTTTTGTAGCCTATGCTATCGGATCGACGCCCAGTCGGTTGATACGTTATTTATCAATGCGGCTTATGCTAAGTTACAGAGTGCGGCGGCATACACCCTTGACGTTGCTAACACTATGCCTGCGGAAAACTATGCATACAAACCTTCTTTTGGCGAAATGAGTTTCGGACAGCAGCTGACTCATCTATCCAGAAATCTTGGGTGGCTTTCAAGTTCCTATTTGGGTAACAAAGACACGAATCCTGTAAGTGAGGCCGATCTTAAATTGCATCAAAAGGACTCTATTATTGCTGTTGTGTCCCGGGTCTATGATTATTCCCTTGCGAAGCTCAAACAGTTCGATCCTGATCAACTCAGTGATACAGTTTCGTTTTTTGCCGGACCTATGAGTAAACTACAAATTATCAATCTCATAAATGATCATCAGACACATCATCGCGGACAACTAGTTGTTTATTTGCGTCTGAATGGCCTTACCCCTCCATCTTATGTTGGATGGTGAATCAAGTTTGCATTTTTCAGATTACACGTTATTCACCATTTATCTTGAGACAAGGTTTTCGTCCATCAGTTCAGCTTGTTTGGTTTTTGAAAAAACAAAGGCGTTTACGCAAGCGTGTTATGCGGCTGTTACCAATCCGGATTATAAAGTGCAATTGATTTGGGGTAAGAATGATCCGTTTCTTTCCTTTTGAAAAGTATGGTAAGCAATTCGAAGATGCACGGCCCGGGGTCACTGTAACAAAAGTAAGATCAAAACATTTTTTACAGGAAGACGAGTATGAAACAATTGCAGAAAAAGTAAAAGCACTTATATTTTCCTGAACAATGATCACTGATTCTCTTTCTGGCTTTTCTTTTTTATTTTAATTTCTGAATTCTATTAACAATTATTCTTTACCGTCGTAAGGATAAACGTTTCCGCGGGGAATTTGATTCGCTTAATTATTTTCCTGGCTGCTGTGATTAATGTACTCCCTGTAATTGACGGCTTTGGTGCTAAGGGATAAAGGCTCTGGCCTTTTCGCTCGATGAAACATGTATGCAAACCAGCGTGTGAAGCTCCTGTGATATCCCAGCCATGTGCCGCCACCATTAGCATTTCATCCGTATTGACCTTTAAGACTTGTGCGGCGTAGCGGTATGCCTCCAATGCCGGCTTATATTTTTTGATAGAATCGACGCTTAATATTGACTCGAAGTAACCTGTGAGACCAGCGTATTCTAATTGGCCTTTTGATGTTTCCATCGGTGAGTTGCTAAGCGTTGCCAGCCGAACCCCGGCATCTTTTAAAAGGTCGAGCGCTTCTTTCACATCATCATGAGCAGGCAATTGTTTTAAGGTCGACAATGCGCCTCTTATTGCATGAACTGACAGTGATTGCTTTAATGATTTTGCAGCCATGTACAGTGTTGCCTCACCAATGGCGGAAAAGTTGTTGTATTGGTTGGTGCAATTATCTACCAAAGAATATTGTAGCAACATCGTGAACCATAGTTTAAACCCGCGTTTGCTTTTTAAGAGTTTATTCACCTGTTTCCTTAACGGGCTCATATCGAGCAACGTTTCATTTACATCAAAAAGAATAACCGATGGTTTAAACAAACGGGTGCTGTTCATTTTTTTGTTCCAATGTTAGATCAATGTTGAGTTTGGATGGGGGGTTCCGGATCACAAAGGCGTAGTGCATAAAGAGCCTTCAGCTTGTTTCTGAAGGCTCTTTCATTTTACAACCTTTTTGTCAATTCCCAACCTGCCACCTCTTCCAAAAGAAAATCATACACCAGCATTCCGGAGAACGCTCGCCGGTATGATGCAACCACCATCCGGGTAAGGAATGAATAAACGATGGCATTCCCGTCTTAGACAGCGCCGGTTACCGCCTATCTTGCAGTGGCAGGATGATCCGCCCGGTCAGATACCCACGAAACCATCCATGCTACGAAAGCTCCGTAAACAAGGTGGCCTATCAGCGAACCAAGCATCATCAACATTGGGCTCTCCGGCGTCGGCATTGCTATTACCATTCCCATTAAAAACATCATGATTTGTGCCAAAACGAAGACTGCGAAGCCGAACGCAAGTCCTTTCAAGAACGTGCTGCTGATTCGAACAGATGGATCAAACCAGTAAACGTAGGCGGATGCGAATATTATCCCCACCATAAAGTGCATGATCCAGCCAAGTGCCACAGGAATACCTAACATGCCGCTCAGCATTTCGGCGGGGTTCATCTTCGGAAGTCCCATGTAAGGGGCCATTAAACCGACTACTGTCATTACCGCTGTCGCTACAATGCCAGCGAGAACGGCTTTCACCAATTTGTTGTTTGTCATAAGTGTATCGTTATCCTGTTGCTTTAGTTTTCAATCGAACTGGTTTTTACTGTTCCTATCTCAATTTAACACTATAAAATCAATTGAGATTCACATAACGAGAGCGCAAAATGTCTTCTGCCTGACATTTTGTTCTGTTTCTTTTGGGAGAGGGAGGCCTTGATGCCGTCAGGATTTTCTCAGGAGGACGTCGCAAAAATAGGCTTTTTGGTCGTAGAAAAATTTAACGATCTCAAGTCCGGCCTCCGAAGCCAATTTGTTGATCATCCTCGCGTCATATTTTTGGGAGACCTCCGTATGGATGGCTTCCCACTCATCAAAGTGAAATACTTTTTTCACGCTTTCGAGGTAAACATCCTGCTTCATTTTGCTTACCAGGTAGCTTCTGTTCTGGCCTGTTTCGGGATTATAATACGGATAATGCTGAAAGTTTTCTGTCTCAAAATCGGCACCCAGTTCGCGGTTAAGCCTCACCAGTAAGTTCAGGTTGAAATCTCTGGTAGTTCCATGAAGGTCATCATATGCCGCGTGAATAAGACGCGGGTCTTTTTTCAGATCAAAACCAATAAGAAGTTGGTCATCAGTGTTCATGAACGCCGAAAGCCGCGTCACGAAATTGCGCGCATCTCCCGTAGTGAAATTGCCGATGTTCGCCCCCAAAAAAAGAAAGATCTTTGTTAATTCGCTGTGACCAAGCGCTTCGAGGGCATCTTCGTAGCGATTGATGTTTGGCTCGATGACGAGGTCAGGGATAGTTCTTAATACTCGCTCCTTTAAAGCTTTAAGGACACTTGCTGAAACATCGATGGGTGTATAAACGAACCGGGCATTGTTTTTTGAGAAGTGTTTTAACAAAATTTCGGTTTTAAGTCCGTCACCCGCCCCCAGCTCGATTAGGTTAAAAGACTGTGACCGATCCGTGAACAGCCGTTGGAGTACATCCTTGTTTGATTCAAGAATCTCGTATTCGCATCGCGTCAAATAATATTCCGGCATTTCCATAATGGACTGGAAAAGCTTATCTCCGGTTTCATCATAGAACAACCAGCTGGGAAGGCGTTTTGGTTTTTGAGACAATCCTTCTTCAATCGCTCTTGCGATCTGCGAGACGCCGTTATCAGTTATTATCATGTTTATAGAGTGTTATTTGCAAAGCCTGACTCCATTAAATTGCCACCGCGAGGAGGGCTCGAAAAAGTTTCTATACGTTTTTCTGGAGTGTCCCTCCGGCGTTACAATGGAGGCACCTCTCAACACCATTTGATTGACCATAAATTTACCGTTGTATTCACCAACTGCGCCTTCCGGCTTTTTATATCGGGGGTATGGCAAATAGGCGCTGTTGGTATGTTCCCACCGTTCTCCCCAATAGAATGTATCACTTGCAGCTTCCCATTCGAACTCGGTTGGAAGTCGCATTCCTTTCCATGCAGCAAAGGCGTTAGCTTCGTAAAAGCTTACATGTGTTACTGGCTCAGACAAATTCAATTCCTTCATCCCCGCCAACGAGTAGCGTTGTAATTTACCATCGATGATATGCCAGTAAAGTGGCCCATTGATGTTATGTTCCTTCGACCAGGTCCACCCATCCGAAAGCCAAAGGTCCGGACGTTGATAACCATTATCATTAATGAATTCAAGATACTCGTCATTGCTTACCAGTGATTTACGGATCGCAAAATCTTCCAGAGCAACTTTGTGAACTCCAAGTTCGTTGTCAAAGGAAAACCCTTCGCCCTCAAATCCTATTTTAAACAGTCCGCCGGTCATTTCCACAAAGGTGTCGTCCGAATGTATTTTTTTGTTTTCTGAAAATTCTGAATTGTAATGCGGGAATAGCGGATTATGTCCGAGAATATATTTGATATCGGTGAATAGCAGTTCCTGGTGTTGTTGCTCATGGTTCAGGCCGATGGTGATCAAATCACTTACCTCTTCGGAAGCATTCCGCATTAATTGCACCATGTGCTCATCTACGTATTTTCTATACGCAACTATCTCGTCTACCGTTGGCCTGGTCATATTTCCACGGTATGAGCGAGGTACACGTTGTCCAACGCTTTCATAATAGCTATTGAATAAGAAGGAAAATGCCGCGTGAAATCTTTGGTACTTTGTGAAGTATTTCGAAAGAATAAACTCTTCCCAGAACCAGGTAGTGTGGGCCAGATGCCACTTGGGCGGACTGACATACTCAGCGGGCTGGACCACATAGTCCTCTATTTTCAACGGAGCGCATATTGCTGTTGAATACTGTCTAACCGCCGAAAATTTCTCGTGGAGAACAGTATCGGCTTGCCGATTTGACGCAGTCTGGGTCATGAGGAGGAAAAGTCGGGCTACTTAGCAATTTCCACGCCTTTCCAGAATGCTATCCGGTCTTTAACGACTTTCGCCTGCTCGCTTGGGTTCTTGTAATACCAGGCGGCATCGTGGTTTATTTTTCCGTCCACCTCCACGTTGTGGTAGGATGCTGTTCCTTTCCAGTGGCATACGGTTTCCGTGTCACTTGGCTTGAGATAGTCGTTGCGGACGCTGCCAGGGGGAAAATAATGATTTCCTTCAAT
>JBBDXJ010000064.1:0-1163 GCA_040902445.1 Cyclobacteriaceae bacterium
AAGCACATCTATATATGCACCCGGTGCGAACATCAACACTCATTGACTGCTGGAACGATCATGAATCAGACTAAAAAGCCGTTACGGTTGTGGTTTAAGGCCATGTGGTGGTTTACGACTCGAAAATCAGGTGTCAATGCGATCAATCTCAAAGACCTTTTAGGTTTTGGTAGTTACGGTACCGCCTGGCACTGGCTGCAAAAGCTACGGTGTTGCACCATCCGTAAGGGCCGAGAGAAATTATCCGGTCGAATTGAACTGGATGAGTTTTTCATCGGCGGACAAAAGTCCGGTAAAAGGGGGCGCGGTGCCAATGGAAAAACCATCGTCATTGCCGCAGTTGAAAAAGAGGGTCGCAAGTTAGGACGCATTCGGCTCAAGGTTATCCCAGACTGTTCATCAGATTCGATTTTGCCGTTTATCGACAAATACATTGAACCAGGAAGCACTATCGTCAGTGACGGTTGGAAAGGATATTATCCTATCGATAAAAACCTGTACGCCCACAAGCAGGTCATTAGTAGCAAGGCTGTTGACAAAGACAGCGTTCTACCCGGCGTTCATCTGGTTGCATCTTTGGTAAAAAGGTTGATTCGGGGCACCTTTCAATGTCGTTTTGATCCAAAGTATCTCCAAAACTATCTCGATGAATACGTTTTCCGGTTCAACCGTAGAAAATCGAGGTCAGTCGGCAAGAAGTTCATGCGGATAGTTCAGCAAGCCGTTGATTCCATAAAGATAAACTACAACGACATTAAATATTTTGCTGAAAGCTACTGCCGGGGGGCAAACTCACTTGGCCTTCCCGGATAACCAGGTTCATGATTTTCTGAAAACTTTATTCTGCTCAGCACAAAACGAACGAAATATGGGCACTTTCGTAAACGTCAGTTATCTGAAGATGGCAGGGACACTCATCTGTATCAAGCATAACATAAGGCCACACCAATGGCTATCCCGAAAATTGCATGAAACCTTGCCATGAAAGGTTATTATATAATATATTCAGCACTCTATGGTGTGATGGCGACCCATTTGGCAGGGGACACTTTGTACCTGCACGTATTTGTTAAAATTGGTAAAATTTCATCCTGGCGGACGCTCCCGAAATGCGCCCCTTGGCCACGTTATCAAGCGCTTGCGGTATTACAAATACAGCGGTG
>JBBDXJ010000065.1:0-44064 GCA_040902445.1 Cyclobacteriaceae bacterium
AGGCAGCAGAAAAGGTTTTCCGGAAAGCATATACACAAGTATACAGGCAGAAGGCGGTTACCGATGCATAGAGGGTAAACCAAAAGCCATTGGACAAATTGAGCTTGCGGGTAATGGATGATTCAGCGGTCAAGGCCATGTTCTGTGAATGGCATGTCTTTCCAGATGCCGCCTTTTAAGATAGACAAATTTTTGAAACCAATATCCTTTAATAATGCCGCGGTCGATTGAAATTCTTTTGTTAGATCGTCAGGCTGGTGGGCGTCACTGTTCAGGGTGATAGGTATTTTACAATCGCGAATGATCTCAAGTATCCACGGACTGGGATAGGTTGTAGGTGACTTTTTTTTGTACAGTCCTCTTGTATTTACCTCAACAATTATTTTGGTTCCCTGGATGGCTTTTATAGTTTTTTCGATCTCATGTCGATACCACGATTGTGATTCCTCAAAAAATATTTCCTGTGTGTTATGGATCTTTATTTTATCAAGGTGTCCCAGTAAGTCTGGTGGCGTTTTAAAGATCATTTCCCGGGTGCGTTCGTAGTACCGGGTGACAGCTGACTGGGGGTTATTATGAAAAATTTTAGTGAGTCCTTCCTTGAAGATCTGCAGGGTATTATCGATCTCCCAGTGATTTCCTTCAAAGCTGTCAACAAAGTGGATCGAGCCAATTGTATAATCGAGGCGTGCCGAGAAATCTGCGGGTGAAATAATTCCCGGGATAAAATCGATTTCCAAACCTTTGTAGATCTCCAGTTGGGGAAAGCCGGCTTTCAACGATTCAATTTCCTGCAGATAAAGAGGAAGGGCCTGTTTTTTCATGCACCAGTTGCACGGGATGGGTATTGGAGCATGAGAGGAAAATCCGATGTGTTTCACACCCGCTTTTGTGGCCGCGTCCAGGTAGTTTTTCACAGCGCCTTTCCCATCGCAATAATGACTGTGTGTATGAAAGTTGGCCCACATGGGTCACAAGTAAATAAATATTCAATTACTGTTTACCTGATTTTCGGGTTTTTGCAGCTAAACACGGGATTTAAATTCGCGACCTGTCCGAGCTCTATGGCGTAAGGGCAATACGGCTAAGGGAGCAGGTAAAGCGTAACCAGGAGCGTTTCCCTAAAAACTTCATGTTCCAGCTCACTGAAAAAGAAGTCGAAGCCATGGTATCGCAAAATGCGATACCTTCAAAGCAGCACCTGGGTGGATCATTTCCATATGCCTGATCTTTAAATATCTGCGCGAACTTCTGAATCCGAAAACAGAGCCGAAGCGCAAGGTAGGATTTAAGCGTCAAGACGAAAAGGATTAGAGCATCCACCGCACACACCCGCGCACTAAGAGCAGCGGAAGATTCAATACCGGCCTGGGCTGGAACCAACGCTACGCCTATGATAGGAATTCGCGTTCATTCCTCTCGCGCTCGAAGATCTTCGGTCCCCGCGGATACGTAGAATTCAAACTCGGCAAAGGCTTCATCGCCCACGTGGAAGGGGAGGCCATGAACAGCTTCGTTCCATCAACCATTGTCGGTAATCCCGACACGGGTCACAGGCAGTGGGTATGGAGTTTCATGACCGGCATCAAGAAGGAATACAAGATCTACAAAAACCTCAAAGGCATCGCACTCATCCAGTACAACATCTTCAACCGGTACTATAAGTCACCGTATGTGGATCGGTTGAATTCGAGGATAGGGTTTGAATGGAGCATAAAGCAGAAAGCAAAAAGTGTAAAAAAGTTGTAAGTAGTAAGTGATAAGTTGTAAGTCAGTTCATGTCAATTCCTGGTTAAACTCTCCACATCATTGTTCGTGTTAAGGCTGGATTTCAGTGAGAGTTCAGAAAATCACGACACATATTAGTGTCAAGTTAAGTTTACTTTGGTGCTTGAAACTGAATTAGAATTTGAGTTTGTATCGAAAGCGGACCTCGAAGCCTCAGAGTCCCGGAGACCGGTGACTCTGAGGGGGAAGACGTCAGAATTCGCTTAACATAACATTAGTCTACTTTTCATTACCGTTTATACGCTCCATCAATGCGGACATGTTTACATGGGCCTGAGCCTGTCTTCGGCCTGGCAGGGGCAAGTGGGGACTTCCATTTCCCGACTCCGGGAACGGATTTTGTTTACACACATCCAAATCGTTTTCATGAAATGCAGATGTATTGCCGCTTGTTTTTCCCTGTTTTTCCTCAATCTCACAGGCTGGTCTCAGGAGCGGGAAACTAAAAACATCATCCTCGTTACCGTTGACGGCATTCGCTGGCAGGAGTTGTTCGAGGGAGCTGATCCGTTTATAGTTGATAATAAAAAATATGTGGCATCTCCCGGAGAGATCGCGGCTTTCAGCAGCCCTTCTGAAATTGAACGCCGAAAATCTCTTATGCCTTTTATGTGGAAGGTTTTAGCCACTCAAGGTCAGCTCTATGGAAACCGCGATCTTAAAAACAAGGTAAACTGCACCAATAACCATTTGCTTTCCTATCCGGGATACAGCGAAATGCTGGTGGGTTTCAATCACAGGAAAGTGTCATCAAACCGCAAGATTGAAAATCCGAACAGCACAGTATTTGAAGCGATTCAAAAACACCCGGGCTTCAGAAATGAGGTAGCTGCTTTCGCTACCTGGGACGCATTTCCGTACATCCTTCGCGAATCCAAATCGGAGATCTATGTCAACGCCGGAAATGATCTTGCACACGGCAACATATCCAGACAGGAACGGATGTTGAATCATCTTCAAACCGATAGCCAGGTGCGTTCCGATTCAATAACCTTTCAGTATGCCATGGAATATTTAAAACGCGAGAGACCCAGGATTACTTTTATTGGGTTTGATGAAACTGATCAGCACGCTCATGGAGGACGTTATGATGAATATCTGAAAGCTGCAAACCGGGCCGATAAAATGATCGGACAGTTATGGCAATGGGTGCAATCGCAACCCGATTACCGGAATCAAACGACACTTTTGATTACCACGGACCACGGCAGGGGCAATGGAAAAAACAATTGGAGAAAGCACAGCCTTTTGGCCGCTGGTTCGAGGCACATATGGTTTGCCGTTATCGGGCCGGATACACCTGCATTTGGCGAAATGAAGATCAAATCCAAAACCTATCAAAACCAGGTGGCAAAAACCATCGCGGCCTTCCTTGGAATTCAGTATCGCAATGAAGAACCCGTAGGAGAGGTTGTTCAAACAATGATATCGATACCGCAGGGAACTTCCGAAGAAGGATCCGCTTATAGCGCGCGCTGATCATACTCTAAATAGCAAAAAAGGCCTGATTAAAGTTTAGTTATACCGCACGGAGGGGGATATCTTTATATGCGGATATCTCGTACTTTGCATATAGCTCTTTATGCGTTACATTTTTTTAGCCAGCTTACTTCTATGCCTCGCAGAAACAGGCATTCCCCAGAGTTTTTCCTATTCTATCAGGAATTACAAGGCGATTGACGGGCTTCCCCAATCGCAGGTGAACATCATGCTGGAGGATAAAAATGGCTACTTATGGATTGGTACGCATGGAGGTGGTTTGGCAAGGTTTGATGGCCGCCAATTTAAAGTATACACAACGCTGGATGGGTTATTAAGCAATGTCGTTACTTACCTTAAACTGGATTCGAAACAAAATCTGTGGATCATTCATCCCAGAGGCATGTCCAAATTTGATGGTGTTACGTTCAAGAATTTCGTCCAACCTGGTTCGCCAGTTAATGCAAAACGAATAAGACGCGCTTTTGAATTAAGTGATACCCTGTTCTTTATTTCAGCGCCGGGCCACCTGGGTAAAATTTACAATGATTCGGTATTTTACTGGTCGAAATCCCTCCGGGAAGAAAGCCTCGTTGGCTATTGTCATTTAATGCCCGACAAGGATATTCTGCTGTATGTCAATGATAGTACTTTCTTCGTGAAATCCACAAAGGAAGATTTCCAATTTAGTCATAAAGGTAAATTCGACAGGCTGTTTGGCGTTTTCAATTATCTGGGAAAGGTATGGCTTACAACTGAAAAGGGTCGCTTCACTATAGATTTTGATCAGCGCGATTTCGTATCTGCAACAATGCCTATAAAAAATCATATTGTATACCATGATACTATAAATCAGGTTTTCTGGACGCGATATGGTAATGCTTTAATGAAGGAGAAGTTGGGAGAGAATGGGGTCAAAATAGACACCGTGCTGAAAGATGTTGAGATCAACCAGATACTGGTGGATTCAGAAGGAAACACATGGTTTGCGACCCATGGTATGGGACTGTATAAATATTTTATTCAGGATTTTGAGCATCAGGCACCTGAAGACGTCAAGGTAGTAATGGCCATACACAGGGATAGCTGGGGAGCAACCTGGATCGGCTCCACGACGAAAGGTTTGTGGAAAATAAAAGATGGCAAGATCAAATCCTATCTCGATAAAAAAGAGTCTTACCGAAACGAGGTTCATTCAATTGCAGAATCACCTGACCAGACGCTTTGGGTCGGAACCAGTTTTGGTCTCGGAAAATACAACAGGGCAAAAGATTCTTTTACGTGGTACACCCGGGATGACGGTTTATCCAGCTCCGCGATTGTCAACCTGCAGTTTGATGAAACAGGAAATATTTATGTGGGTACCTTCAATGGTGGTCTCAATTACTTCGACGGAAATTCCTTTCAGCATATAACCGTGAAGCAGGGATTGAACTCCAATAATGTGAGTGCTTCCCATTATTCGAGATACTACCGGAAACTTTTTATCGGAAATGAGTTTGGAATGAACGCTCTTAACAATGGAATGGTGGAGCCGCTTTCTATCCCGGAAATAGAAAATGCAGGGGTGATCTCCATCCACTCTTATCAGGATTCGTTACTATTGATCGGTTCGGGCGGCGGCGGCGTAGCGATTTACAATCCTGCTACCCGCGCAAAAAAAATGATCACTACACATCACGGGCTGCCCTCGGACTTTATTTATTTTGTTGCCGGCGATCCGGAAGGATACCTGTGGATCGGTACAGAGAAAGGTATTACACGCCTGAAATTAAACGAGAAATTAGAAGTTGCTGAAAATTTGCATTACGATTATGACAACGGGCTCTCCGGTGTTGAAACCAATCAAAACGCATTCTACCTCGATGATGAGTGGAAATTATTCGGATTGATAGATGGATTGTATCAGTTCAATGATTTGAAGCGCCACGGCAGAAAATCATTTGACCTGCACCTTACTTCCGTCGAGTTATTTTACGGCGAATACTCCGTTCGCGACTATGCCGACAGTGTGCATTCTTTTCGCTTCAGCTTTTGGGAGTTTTGATAGGCAGTCCCCCTCTATGTCATTGCATTTGGGGGAAGCTTTGATCAATAACATTAACCAAAAAGTATGACGAAGATTTTACTATTAACTGTATTGTGCGATCTGACCCTCATCTCCGGAACTAACGGTCAGGCTACCAGCTTTCCGGGTCAGACCATCACCGCAATTTCTCATGGTTACTATGAGATCCCGGATGCCACCATGGATATTTTCGGACCTGATTTCCCTGTCAAATACAGGTTTACTGATATCTGCAGCAATCTCACGGCGGATGGCGCTTCGGTTGATTTCGACACGCAGATCAAAATAAGATTCAATCCCGGCACAACTGTCGATCCTGTCACCGGTGAGATCACTTTTCATATTGAATACATTTCGCCAAGTTGTTGCGGCCTGCTCGGTATTAAAACGGTATATAAGGCCACACCGAAATAATAAAGAGGCATTTTAAAAAGAAACCTCCGCCCCAGGGTGGAGGTTTCTTTTTTTTGCCTTCCTGGATATCAACGCGTCGATCAGGTGGTTTACTGGCGGCTAATCCTTAAATTACTCCCTGTTTTATGTGATCTTATGAAAACCCGACGCTGGATAAAAATTTCTTTTCCTTTTCTATTGATCTTTGGGCTCTATTTTTTGGGTCCGAAACCTGATCATCCTGAGTTAAACGATACACTTGCATTGGTTACGGAAACGCCCGAAGAACTGGAATGCTATATTAAGAATAACGAACTGAGATACAACGTTAAACCCGATAATGAAGCCCGTGTGATCTGGCACGACAGCACCCGGCGTAAAACGGAATATGCGGTGATTTACCTCCATGGTTTCTCCGCAAGTCAGAAGGAAGGTGATCCCGTTCACCGTCGGTTTGCGAAAAATTTCGGTTGTAATCTGTTCCTTCCCCGCCTTTCCGATCACGGAATAGACACTACGGAAACCCTGTTATTATTTACGGCCGACCGTTTTTGGAACAGCGCAAAAGAAGCATTGGCCATTGGACAAAAACTGGGGGAAAAGGTCATCCTTATCAGCACGTCCAGTGGTAGCACGCTCGCCCTGATGCTCGCTGCAAAATTTCCGGATCAGGTGCATGCGCTAATCAATCTTTCTCCCAACATCGCCCTCAAAGATCCTGCGGCTTTTATATTGAACGATCCGTGGGGATTACACATAGCCAGAGCGGTCATGGGCGGCAAAAACAGGGAACCAGGCTTTACAGAAGAAGAAGCAAAGTTCTGGAATAAAAAATATCGACTTGAGTCGCTGGTTCAATTACAGGAGTTGCTTGAGTCGTCGATGAAGGCGGAAACCTTCCGTCGGATCACCCAGCCTTCACTTACCCTGTACTATTTTAAGAATGAGCAGGAACAGGACCCTCAGGTAAAGGTTAGTGCGATGCTGGAGATGCATCAGCAGTTGTCCACTCCTGATTCCCTTAAAATTGCCCGGTCTATGCCCGACGCAGGCGCCCATGTTCTGGGTTCCTCCATGACGTCGAATGATGTTGAGGGGGTTTATTCAGAAATCGAAAAGTTTGCCCTGACAAAACTTCATATGACCACCATTAATTCCCTGGCGGATAACAAGTGACGTTGTATGTAAAGTTTAGACCTGTTAACTTTACAGACTTTTCAAACCCTTCAACCTTTCAAACCCTTCAACTTTTCAAACTATTTCCCAAGGCCTTCCTGCAGGATCTTTTTAAGATCTTCGGGAGTATCTATGGCGATGGTGTCGAATTCGGTGACAGCGGTCTTGATTTTAAAACCATTTTCCAACCACCTCAGCTGTTCGAGTGATTCCGCTTTTTCAAGGGCAGAAGGGGGCAGCCGGGTGATGTTTTTCAGGATATCCGGACGGTAACCGTAGATGCCGATATGTTGAAAAAAAATATGTTTATCAAGCCAGTTATCCACCTGAACACCACGGATAAATGGGATGGGATGTCTGCTGAAATAAATAGCAAACTGGTCGCGATCCACGATTACTTTCGGCGAATTCGGGTTGAATAACACTTCACCTGAGACTATTCTTTTTATTAGCGTGGCCAGGTCTGTTCTGGTGTCATCAAAGCAGGTGCATAAGAGCTCGATTTGTCCGGGATCAATAAAGGGTTCGTCGCCTTGAATATTGATGACAGCATCACAGTTTATATTCATAGTACCCAGTACTTCCGCGCATCGGTCTGTTCCGCTGGGATGATCCGGGGAGGTCAGGCAAACCTTTCCGCCAAAACTCTTCACCTTGGTAGCGATGGTCGCGTCATCCGTAGCGACAATGACTTCCGCCAGGGATCTGGCCTTCTTTGCCTGGCCGTAAACCCTTTCAATCATACTCTTCCCATAAATATCAACAAGGGGTTTTCCGGGAAACCGGGATGAGGCGAACCTTGCGGGAATAATTCCGACCATTGTTTTCATAACAGCGTTGAGGGTTTACCTACAGCAGCAAGAAGACCTAAAATTACTATAAATCATAGAAAACTCACATCATCGCATTTTGTGGCACATTGTTTTTCCCTGTAACACAATGGCTATGCATTCAAAGAGTATCCGGTAATGTCTCGACCACCATTCCAAAACAAGCAAGTTGTGTTCAAGGTGAGGGTAGACCTCATGAAAGCACAAGCAAACACCTGATGCGGGTCAAACTCCCGACACCTGTTTGAAAGCACAAGTCTCGCTAAAATTCAACAACTTAAATCATCAACTATGGAAAAGACAAGTAAAAAAAGTATCGGCTCAAAGAAGCAAACCACATCCTATACTCAGGAAGAAAACAACTCCATGCTGCGGGAATTATTTATTGAAGAGTTAAGGGATATATACTGGGCGGAGAAACACCTGGTTAAAGCATTGCCTAAAATGGAAAAAGCGACCTCTTCGGAAGAATTAGCCAGCGCGTTTGCAGATCATCTTGCCGTTACGCAGGAACAGGTAAGCCGACTGGAACAGGTTTTCGAACTGATGGGAGAAAAAGCCCGCGGCAAGAAATGCGATGCAATGGAAGGCCTTGTAAAAGAAGTCGAATCCGTTATCGAGGACACTGAGGAAGGAACTTCTACGCGTGATGTGGCATTGATCATCGCTGCCCAGAAAGTTGAGCACTATGAAATAGCTGCTTATGGTGGATTGGCAACCCTGGCCAAAACGCTTGGTAAAAATGAAGTGAAGGAGCTACTTGGTCAGAGCCTGGAAGAAGAAAAGGAAACGGATGAATTGCTTACGCAGTTAGCGGAGAATAATATCAATCAGTCAGCCAGCCAGGAAGAGGTACAATAATTTCCGGAGCGACTTTTATGGACTAATGAAAAGCCGGGTAATCACCCGGCTTTTTTTATTTTATTATCGCGTATATTCAGCTACGGTGAATTGGGTAGGTACAAAAAAAGCCGCTACCAGATGGTAACGACTTTTAAACCCCACTAGCTAAAACCTGACTATAGAACAACTAATCTTGAGTATCGTTGTCATCAAACAAGGCTTCCAGTTCATTTCCCATTTTCTGGAAAGCTGTTTTTACGTCTTGCGATGTTTTCCGGGCAGCAACTTTAACGTCGGCCCAGGTGTTTTCGCTGGCATTTTCAATATCTTCAAGTGTCTTATCAACGCGTGAACGCTCCTGAGTTAAATCGCGATTGGCTTTTTCAAGTTCAACCCGGCTGTCATCCACATCCTTATCTGTTTTTTTCGCCGCCCGTTCCAACCTGTTATCAACTTTTTCAATTTCGCGAGCAATATCATTTCTCAGTTCGCGCAACTCGCCTCTCAATTCATTTCTCTCCTTATCAAAGTTGACAGTGATTTCTTCTGTTTCATTTCTGTTATCACGATCAGTTGTACAGCTTGAAAGCGATACCATGACTCCCGTAAGGATTATCAGTGCGAAAATTCTCAATACTGTCTTCATTTGTTGTTTCGGTTAGCTTCCCTCAAATTCTTTCTCCATTCAACATAAGCTGACTGAATGTCGACAGGGGTGTCGTAAAATTTATGCCAGTTTATTTTCATCGTTGAATTTTGGCGTTTATCACCGTTTTCTGCAAAACCGGTAATTTCTGCTGTGGTGAAAAATCCACAAAATGGGGTCGTATGTCTGCGAAATGGCCGCTTCACGACGGGTTTCAGCGCCGGTTAACCGGCCCATATCGAGTCGTCTTGGCACAGTTTTCTACTCAGGATAAAAGTTAAAAAACCGTTTAAATAGTAAAATATGGAAGCAAATAAAGATTTGATTGAGGTTTTAAATGATCTGATCCGCATCAACTACGACAGGACTGAAGGTTATCATAAAGCTGTAGAAGAATTGAAGCCTACCGACATAGATCTCAAGACTATGTTTACAAACATGGCAAATACAAGCGCACAATATTCCAATGCGCTGGCAGCGGAAGTGCGTAATTTAGGTGGCAGCCCTGCGGCTGATTCTACCCAATCGGGAAAGTTATACAGGGTCTGGATGGATATCAGATCGGGTATTTCGGCGCGTGATCGAAAATCTGTTCTGGCTTTATGTGAATTCGGCGAAGACGCCGCACTGAAAGCGTACAATCTCGGGCTTGAATCTGATGCTGAGATACCTTCAGGTATCCGTCAACTGATCATGGATCAGAGAAGTTCAATTCAAAGCTCTCATGACGTGGTAAAACGCTATCGCGATATGCACGAAGCTGTTTCTTAAGATTAAAAACCATTCATTATGCCGGTGAGCTTGTTTTGCCGGCTTATCACTTAAATTAAATCATATTATATGGAATCTGTGGTCACACCGGAAAAACCGGAAATCCCCGGGATGAAAAGTCTATCGTCCTGTATTAATAAGATAAAAGAGGAGGGTTACACCGAGGATTTTCAGGTAAACGAAAAAGGACTCACTACTTTTGACGACAGCAAGAATTACAAACCTGAACAGGTTCGGATCGTAAATTTTTACCGTTTTGAAGGAGAATCAGACCCGGGAGATAATACCATCCTTTACGTAATAGAAACAGACAACGGTGACAAGGGCACCCTGGTTGATGGTTACGGTGCCTATTCAGATGAGAATGTTGCAAAATTCATTGTTGAGGTTGAGAAAATTCAAAAAGTAAAAGCATCCGACCTTCATGCGTAAGTTTGGGCTCATTGTTCGACAGGCCTTCACAGAATTCTTAAATGATCATGGACTGAAGTTTAGCGCATCGCTATCCTACTACACAATTTTTGCGCTCGGTCCTGTCCTTATTATTATCATTTCCTTAGCGGGGATATTTTTTGGGAAAGATGCTGTAGAGGGCAAGATCTACTGGCAGATCAACGGATTGGTGGGAAGCGCTGCGGCCCTGCAAATCCAGGACATCATCAGTAATATTGAACAGTCGCAATTAAGTCGCAGCGGAGCAATTCTTGGTATCATCATCCTGTTTATCGGAGCTACGGGCGTGTTCACCGAGATGCAGGATTCAATTAATTACATTTGGTCGATCAAGACCAAACCGAAAAAAAGTCTCGTTAAGTTTTTTTTTGATCGTCTGCTTTCCTTTTCATTGATAATCAGTTTCGGTTTTATTCTTATGGTATCTCTGGGGGTTCATGCACTTGTAGACCTTATGCATGAAAAATTAAAAACGTTTTTCGATGAGGCAACGGTTATCATTTTTCAGGGGTTCAACTACGTGATCTTGTTTGTGGTCATCACAACATTATTTGCCATAATTTTTAAAATTCTACCAGACGCAAAGATCCGATGGAAGGACACATATGTCGGTGCCACGTTTACTGCAGTGTTATTTTTGATAGGTAAATTTATGATCGGCTTTTACCTGGGCAATTCCAATATCGGAGTGACGTTTGGGGCTGCCGCCTCGGTGGTCATTATTCTGTTATGGGTATACTATACCTCTATCATATTGTATTTCGGTGCGGAATTTACCAAGGTCTATACGATGAACTTTGGTGGGGGGATCGTGCCTGATAAAACGGCTGTGTTCATTATTAAGCAGGAAGTTACCGAACTCACCTCTTCCCGGGAAGATATAGTCATGATGGAAGAAAAACAAAAAGAAGCGCATTAAAAAAAAGTAGAGACAAGGCCTGCCTTGTCTCTCTACTGTGATTTCGTCAATCAGATCTTCTGAATGCGCCTGTAATCAATGAGATTACAAAAAACACCAGAAATATGTAGAAGATAATTTTCGCGATTGAAGCCGCTCCTGCGGCTATCCCCGTGAATCCAAAGACAGCAGCGATCAGCGCTATCACCAAAAATGTTAATGTCCAGCGTAGCATATAATTTAGTTTTGGTTAACAATACATCAGTAAAGACTAAATATGTGCCATCCATAATTGATTAAAGCCCCTGAAAGGCTGTTCGAGGCTTTTTTACCATTCCGTGGGGAAAAAGTTACGCAGTGACACCTTAAATTCTTAGGTCAAGCGGCCGGCATTCCCTTTTTAATAACCCAGTCAATTAACAGTTTATGACTACCCATTGGATGATGTTTATCAAAACGCTGGTAAAAAGTTCACTTGACAACTACGTGTTGCCGGGGACTCTTACAGGGACACAAATCCTATGGCTGTATGTGATCCAATGGAAGCGCGACCTGGCTGCTGTGACTTTTGCTTCTGTCTATATTATCTGTTCACAGCTTGATCTTCAGAAATTGGAGAGAGCGATTTCAAGTGCAAGAGACAATCAAGAATAATCAGGAACATTTCGTAAAAAACCCTGGTTTTTCAAGCATTATTTCTCCCACGAGTTCAATGTGTTTTCGGCGAAATTTCGGTTTTTTTTGCGGTTTTCATGTGGAAATTAATCCCCAATGGCTTACATTTAGCGTCGGTAAGGTGGGAAATGATTCCACACCGCTGGTTAATCATAGAAAAAAAGCGAAATATTTCATTTTATAAGTAATTGAAGGTCAAGATGGTAAAAAAAATATTGCTGTTTCTTGAAAAGTGGTGCCAAGCTTGCAAAAGGGTAGTGAATATTAACCGACCCTATGAAATTATGCTTTACCAAAACCTGACACAAAAGCAACAGTTGAAGATTCATCCGCAGCATCTACAAATGCTGCAGCTTTTGCATTTGAATACTATTGAATTAGAGCAGCGTATTCAAAATGAGCTGGAGGAGAATCCACTGATTGAAGAGAAAGCAGATGATGACGCAGCGTTTGAGCCTGGTGCTCAGGATTCAGCTCAGGATTTTAAAGATTGGGAAGAATATTGTTATGACGACATTCCCGATTACAGAACAGAGAATGCACAGCATTTTCAATCGCAGGTGCCCCTTGAAAAACCCATTATTGAAGTTGAGGATTTCAGACAGGAACTGAAAAACCAGCTCGCCTTACAGAGGCTCACCGAACAGGAGACAGAAGTTGGAAATTTCATTATTGACAGTTTAACGGATGAAGGCTTTCTGGAATTTAACTGTGAAAACCTTGCCGATGACTACTCTATGAAGTTCAGCAAATGGATTGAGCCCGAAACTGTTCAAAGAGTGGTTGCAATCATTCAGCAACTTGAACCTATCGGAGTGGCGACGGGTAATATCAAAGAATGCCTGGCCCTTCAGCTTAAGGCCATGTCTTCTACTCCGGATGTTAAACTTGGGTTGTGCATCCTTCACAATTATTATTATGAATTAATGCACCGGAATTTTGAGAAGATAATCAATGATCTCAAGATCGAGGAAGAGGATTTAAAGGAGATTTTTCACCTCTTAAGCACATTGAAAATAAAACCAGTTACTGCGGCGAGTGTAACACCTCAGACAGAGACCATTCTTCCGGATTTTCTGCTTGCGCAGGAGGATGATATCATGCAAGTTTCTCTTGCGCGTGAGCGGTCTTCAAAGCTCAGCATCAGTTCTTCCTGGAAGAAAATGGTGTACGACACGGAAAAAAGTCAGACAGACAATCGGTCAAAGCAATATTTAAAAAGCAAATTAAACGCCGCGGAATGGTTTGTGAACGCCATCCGCCAACGTGAATCAACTATGCTTAAGGTGATGGAGGCTATTGTGCGGTTGCAGCATGATTATTTTCAGGAAGGCGACATCACCAAACTGAAGCCCATGATTCTGAAGAATGTAGCAGACATGGTGGGGGTTGATATCTCCACTGTTTCGCGCATCACCTGCAACAAGTATGTTCAGACCCATTTTGGAAATGTATTGCTGAAGTCATTGTTTACTGAGGGTATTGCCAACCACAAAGGTGAAGTTGTGAGTAATAAGGTGATTCAGAAAACCATTGAAGAGGTAATACAGGCTGAAGACAAAAAGTGCCCGTATTCTGACCAGCAACTGGTGAAAGTATTGGCAAAACGCGGATATGAAATTGCGCGCAGAACGGTTACGAAATACCGTGAGCAATTGCGTATCCCGGCAGCACAAATGCGGGCATTTTTGGCCTAAGATCAAATTCGATAACTACTTACTGATGACAGATAGGCCCATGGAAAAAATACTAATCATTGATGATGATAAGGATTTATGCTTTGTTTTAAAACGATTTCTTTCAAAACATGGATTTGAGGTAATTGAAGCCACCTCGGGAAGGGCCGCGCTCGAGATACTCGAAAATGTCGAACCGGACCTGATCCTTTGTGATTTCAGGCTGGAAGACATGAGCGGAAGTTCAATCCTTAAAAAAATAAAGGAAAAAAATCCTTCTGTGCCCGTGATTATCATTACTGGTTACAGCAACATAAAGACCGCCGTGGAAGTAATGAAGCTCGGCGCCATGGATTATGTGACAAAACCCCTGTTACCGGATGAAATATTGCTCACCATCCGCAAAGCTCTCAGTAAATCGGCGGAAGAAAAATCCGGCGTGAGCGGTGCGCCGGTCAGTGAGATTACCGAGGGTGATTCCGGCATCAAGGATGAAAAGCTTACCATGGCCAACGCCAAGCGGTACTCCGAATCAAGTTCTAATATATTCGGTGACAGCGCGGATTTCAAAAATATACTCAATCAGATCGATCTGGTTGCTCCTACAAACTACAGCATCATCATCTATGGTGAAAGCGGTAGTGGCAAGGAGGTTATAGCTCAGGAAATTCACAAGCGAAGCAGGCGCAGCAATAAACCATTCGTAGCCATTGACTGTGGCACTTTATCCAGGGAATTGGCCGGGAGTGAACTATTTGGACATGAAAAAGGATCTTTTACAGGAGCGATAGGTCAGAAAAACGGAAGTTTTGAGATTGCCAATGGAGGAACAATATTCCTGGATGAAATTTCGAATCTGCCATACGATGTGCAGGTGACCCTGTTGCGCGTCGTTCAGGAGCGCAAAATGCGGCGGGTAGGAGGCATCAAGGATATTGATCTGGATGTCAGGATCATTGTTGCCAGCAACAAGAAACTCTGGGATGCTGCCGGCACAGGACATTTCAGAGAAGACCTGTACCACCGTTTCAATGAATTTCAGATAACTGTGCCGCCGTTGCGCGAACGCGTTAATGATATTATGGTGTTTGCGAATCACTTCCTCGCTCAAACCAATAAAGAGTTGGGTAAGAACGTAAAGCGTTTCTCACCTGAGGTTGAAGATGTATTCCGTAAGTACGTCTGGCACGGCAATCTGCGCGAACTGAAAAATGTAGTTAAGCGCGCGACACTGATGGCCGACAGCAGCGTCATTGACATTAAGAGTATACCATTCGAACTTGTTAATCATAGAAAGTTACAGTTTGAAAATTCGGGTGAACAGGTGCCGGTGACCGCCAATCGCGAAACCGCCGCAGCCACCCAGCCGGCTGCTATACGTGAGCCAGGTTTAAAAAGTGTGAGCATCGACGCCGAGTATGAGTGGATTCTGGAAACGCTGAAAAAAGTTGATTTTAATAAGAGTAAGGCCGCAAAACTTTTGAAGATTGATCGAAAAACTTTGTACAACAAAATCAAACAATACAAAGACCTGAACAATCAAGAGCTGTAACGGGTTTATGAATGAAAAAATCAGTTTATTAAATTTATTTTTTCGGCATGAAAAAGATTCCCTGCCACTATTCCCTTCAGAGAATATTGCTGACTATGTTCCGGCACTGATTTCATTTACAACAGGGAGAGCCGTTCCATTCAATACGGCAACCAAAAGTTTACTGATTTCACAAGGCAATGACTCCAGGGTCCTTCGGGAGTCTGTGGATGCATTGAGACCTTTTGTTCATTGCGAAGATTTTGAACGGGTTGAAAAACTCTTACATTCGACCCGTTTCCTCCGGGGAAGCCAGCCGGGGGATTTGTACAGCAAGACTTTCAGACCGGAGCGGAGCTTACCACTTTCACCGTCTTGGGGCCCGGCACCTGAAATTGGATGAGGAGGGAAAAGCACAATTGATTTATTTATAGCACACGATACTACTGATCAGTTGAAGAGCAAGGAAGAAATCGAAACTACGAGAGAACTATTAGAGGAAACGGAAGAACTCCTCCAATTCGGCAGTTGGGCGTGGGAAATCAGTACCAATAGCGTAAGCTGGACATCGGGACTTTATTCCTTATTGGGATACAACCCTCACGAAATTGAAGGGAGCATAAATTTTGATCTTTATCTGGGTCATTTGCTTGAGGAATACGATCTGCCTTTCCGGGAGATGATTCAGACTGCCTTGAAGGATAAGACGGATTTTTCCTATGAGTATGTTATCAGGACCAATTCCGGAATCCTTAAAAATATCTCCACGAAGGGAAAACTCGTCAAAGACGAAAGCGGCGAAGTGATCAAGATCCTTTGTATTAACAGGGATATTACCGCGCTGCGCAGTTTCGAAAAAGAGCAGGAACGCAATATACTTGAGTTAAACCGCTCGAACCGCGACCTGGAAGAGTTCGCATACATTGCCTCTCATGACCTTCAGGAACCTCTCAGAAAAATTTCAATGTTCACGGAACGGCTGAGAGCCAAATGCGAGAATTCGCTGGACAAGGAAGGTGAACTCTTTATCGAACGTATTCTTCTGTCGGCGTCAAACATGCGCACGCTTATTGATAACCTCCTCGATTTTTCCAGGGCGAACCGGCGTTCGCACACCCTTGATCAGGTAAATCTCAAGTCGGTACTCGATGGAGTGATCTCCGAACTTGAATTGAAAATAGAGGAAACAAAAGCGGTTATCAATTTATCAGGAAACTTTCCGAGCCTTGAGGCAGTTACTTCGGAGATGGCGCAACTATTCAGCAATATTCTCTCGAATGCGATCAATTTCCGCAAGGCCAATGTTGTTGCTGAGGTCAATGTTCATGCGAGCAAGCTCACGAAATCCGAAAAACAGGTGCTTGGGCTTCCCCTCAATAATCAGTTTTACAAGATGGAAGTCCACGATAACGGAATTGGTTTTGAACCTGAATATTCGGAAAAAATATTCCAGATATTTCAAAGGCTCAATGGAAAGTCAGAATATCCCGGATCCGGCATCGGCCTGGCTATATGTAAAAAAATAGTTGAGAAACACAACGGGATAATATTTGCGAAGAGCAAGCCTGATCAAGGGTCTTCCTTTACCATCATTCTTCCCGAGAAGCAGTTTTAATATGGTAAACACATCTCAGCCAGTCCGGATTTTGATCATTGACGACGATGAAGACGACTTTATCCTGACAAGTGGTTTTATCAACAGTATCCAGGACCGCACGTTTGATATTCAATGGTGCTACAATTATAAAACGGCTCTTGAACTTATTGCTTCCAAAAAATTTCATCTGTATTTCGTGGATTACCGGCTGGGTGCCAAAACGGGTATAGACCTTTTGGGAGAAGCTATGAAAATGAATTGCGAGGAACCTATCATTCTGCTGACGGGGAAAGGGAACTCGGCGATCGATAAGCAGGCTATGCAGATGGGCGCAGTGGACTACCTGATCAAGTCGGAGCTTACCGCCGAAAAACTGGAACGCTGTATCCGCTACGCGCTGGAACGGTCAGCTTCTACAAAAGCGCTCCGCGCGAACGAAAGGAAATACCGGAATATTTTTGAAAAATCCAAAGAAGCGGTATTTACAACTGATCAGGCCCTGGTCTTTAAAGATGTGAATGCGGCCATGCTCAATCTTGTAGGTAATGAGAAGAATCAGCTGATCAAGCACACCTTATATCAGTTTATCGACAATGAAAGTATTCGCTCCACTATACGGGCGAAACTGGAAAAAACGAGAGAAGTGAACGACCTTGAGGTAGAGATCATTAACACAAAAGGCAAGCGGCGCAATTGTATACTTTATCTTTCCACCGAACTCGACAATAACAATAACCATTACGTACAGGGCATTCTTCACGATATTACGAATCAAAAGAAAACCGAACGCGCCACCCTGCTGGCAGAGAAACTGGCAGCCACCGGCCGTTTGGTGCGCACCCTTGCCCATGAAGTCAGAAATCCGCTCAGTAACATACATATGTCGCTTGAGCAACTCGGATCCCTGACCAAAGCAGAGGAACGCGTGTATATCGACATCATCGATCGCAACGGCAAAAGGATAAACGATCTGATCACGGAATTGCTTACGTCCTCGAAGCCGACGGAAATGATCTTTGAAAGAGTGGTCCTTCAAACTGCGATAGACGAAACCATTGGTATAGCCCTCGACCGCCTTACATTAAAACAGATCAAATTAAAGGTCAATTATCCGGAGTTCCCCTGCTATATCAGAGCCGACAAGGAGAAGTTGAAGATAGCACTGTTGAATATTATCATTAATGCCATTGAAGCCATAGAAAATATGAAGGGTGAATTAAGCATAGCGCTGCTTCACAATGAAGAGAGTTACAGTCTGGAGATCAGTGACAATGGATGCGGTATTCCTCAGGAGAACCTGTCGAAGTTATTTGAGCCGTACTTTACTTCCAAGCGAAACGGTATCGGCCTGGGGCTTGCTTCTACTCTGAACATCATCCAGGCTCATAATGCATCTATTGAGGTCAAGTCAAAGGTGAATGCGGGTACAACCTTCATTATCAACTTCAATCAAGCGTAGGAGGGGTAATTTGCATATACCCGTCTGACCGCTTAAGTATAATTTTCAATTCAGAAAAAAGCGTTTCAGCGGTCTGACGGATACACGCTGGCAACTGCTTTGCTTAAGAAAAAAGGCTACCGCCAGGTAGCCCTTTGTGAATATGAACTGGGTTGTAAAAATCCATATTCTATATATATAACTGGCGCGCTTAGTTTGTCAGGTCCCTCCAAACAATCAAAGTGATAATTCAAAAAATTTATGCCACGATCTTAATTAATTTAATGTAAAAGCGTATACCCATACCGTTAATAAAGCCGGTTGAAATGTGGAATTTTCATACCCGGTTAAAACCCTGAGTTCACCTTACTGGTTTGGGATTGGAAGATCGCCTTCGGCGTTAGTGATTTTCTCCTGCTCGTCCTGGTTAGTGACCGGGGCACTCCAGGTTGAAATCACTTCTTCTGCGGACGGGTTCTCCGATCTGGAAGACGGCTGGTCCTGGTCTGGCCGGTCAGCCGTTGTTTCGCCAGTGTGCTCTGCAGCTGCTGGTTTACCACGCTCACGTTCATTACCTGGTTCAAATTTTCTGCCTGGTTCCTCAGGCTTTTCGCAGAGTTTTTTCTTTGGTTGCTTGTCGTGCTTATTCATGTCACTTGTATCTTTTGTTTGGGAAAAAATGGTGCCTAAAACGACCGCTACGAGATGAGCTGTTTTCTTTTTCGCTCATGGTAGCTTTGGTTGTTGATGTCATGAAATGGCTGCTTAAAAGTATATTCTTAAGATTGTAAAGCCGTCCGACTACGAAATTATTGTGAAGATTGTGGATGCGGCTTTGAAGATATTGCCTAGCCACGACCTGCATACCGGCTTTGAGCCCGGCTCAGCGGAAGAATGCTGCTTCAAAATTACCTGATGCGACTGCGCATTTCTGTTTCCGGAAATACCTTATCACATCAGGCGCTTTTGAAACGGCAAAAAAGTTTAAACCCTTTCTTTGATATTATTGAAGCGGTCTTCAGTTTCTGAAGCATAGTTAGAAGCCTCAGAAGTAACTTTATTCTTAAGGTTATTCAATTGCTCTTTTCCTTGTGCTAAAAGATCGCTCAATTGGGTCGTCCAATCTCCTGTCGCATCTGAGATTTTTCTTCTCAGTTCACTTCCTTTTTCCGGTGCAACCAACATGCCGATTACAGCGCCCACAGCAGCTGCGCCCATAACTGCTAAAATTGTTTTGCTTGTTGAGTTCATATTGTATATGCTTTAATTGTTAATTATATGGATGCTTTCATAAAAAAACTGTACCCTAAATCCGCGTTTTGAGCCTGTAGACTAATTTCTACGGGAAAAAAGTATATATTTTGGTGTTAAGAAAGGGTTAGATTTGGCTGGCTTTCAGATTAGTAATAACTTCACAGGATGTCAAGAAAGAAGATAGTGATCATTGATGATGAGGAGGACCTCTGTAATTTAATGAAAACCTATTTCCTTGAATTAAATCATGATGTTTTCTTGGCCAATACCCTTGGAACCGGGCTTTCACTGATGAAAGAGGTTTCCCCTGACGTTGTTTTTATTGATAATAATTTACCGGATGGTCTGGGCTGGGAAAAAATGGCTTATCTGATGGAAGAATTTCCTACCTGCAAGATTAATCTGATCAGTGCTTATCAATACCTGCCTCCTGATTTAAAGAACGGGGAAAACCACACGGTGAGTATTCTGGAAAAACCACTGCGCCTGAACACCTTAAAAGATTATTTATGAACCCCTGTTAATTAATTAACTGGGGTTTAATCATCCACGTTCTTTCTTTTTCTCTTCTTTTTTTAACTTTCTTGACTCCCGTCTTGACAAACGGTCTTCTTTTTTTTCCTCGCGCTCGCTTTTTTTAGCTTCCATCTTATCGAGGTTGTACGCTGATTTGATTCCCGACACGACTGATTTGATCCAGAAATTAAAGATTGATCTGGAATCATCCCGGATATGCATTACCTGGCCTGTGCGTTTTTCTTCCGGAACCTTTTCATCCATCTTTTTGCGGAAGATAAAGGTGTTCATCATGAAACTTTTCAGGTTGTCCTTTTCCAACTCATCGCCCTTTGATTTATCCACTTCTTTGAAGGTTGTGAGTTTCAGGTCCTCATAATTCAATCCAATTTCCCCGTCAGACCGGACCGCGTTAAACGAAAAGTTAAATGAGAGTTCTCTCATTTCGCCGGATTCCACTTTTATGTTGGTGGATGGCGTAAGCATGGAATTGATTTTTGGGAGACTGAAATCTTTTATCTTGCCAGCCAGTAAAGATCGTTTATTTTTTTCCGCAGGAAACGTGACAAATATGTTTATTTTTCCCTGCCCCATAAGAGATCCACGGGCAATCAATTGGGTATTCTGCTTGCGGTTCATGTTGTTGATGTTCAAAAAAACTCCGTAGAGATCGTCAAAATAAATTCCCCCGGGATCCGGAGCTCCCTCAACGAATTCCTCGTATTGGACAAAGCTTTTTGTGATCTTCAAGGAGTCAATTGCCAGCCCGAAAGGCAGATCTTCCAATTGCGCCATAGGAAGCAGTTTTGTTTTCTTCAAAAAGGGAAGGCGTTTATCCCGGAAGATCTTCAGGTAGAACTGTATTTCAGCTACTCTGGCCGTGAATCGTGTTGAATCGAGGGTGGAGAACGAAAACCCCTTTGCTTTGACAAACGGAATCTTACCTTCAAATCTGTCAATTTCGTAACCCCATTTTCTTCCAAACTCGATCTTGCCCAAATCGGGGATTACTTCAATGGAATCGGCCTGAATTTCTTCGTTTAAAAAATCGATTTTTGCCTGTCGCACCTGAAGTGTATAACACTCCAGGGGTAACTTGATCTCTGCGCTGTCCATAATAAGCCGCTCAGCCTGGTATCCAAAAGGTTGATCGACGTGGAAATCCATTTTTAATCCCTCGATCGTCAGATTACTCTTGAATCCCGTGATCATTTTACAATGCACGCTATCGGTATACGTAAAATCAGCAGACCCGATAAATACCCGATCTACACTTAATGTGAATTCATTTTCCCGTTGTGAGGTGGAATCCATTGTTAGCAGCGAATTTTGCCGCATCACAATCCGGGACCCGTCGAGGTAAAGGCTTTCAAAACTTAGGATATTCCTGAAGATCAGCGGGAATAAATGAAAACCTTCCGCCCTTACTTTGTCAACGGCTATGAACTCCGGGTACACACAGGCTGTGTCATACGGATTTTTCTCCAGCAAAAGATGTTCAATCTCAACGACATTTCGAAACCATTGGATAGAAAGTGAGTCATAGCGCACGTTAAAGCCGCTTACTTTCAGCGACTGTAATTTTTTATTGATGGTTGTCCCGATGTTGGAAATGATATAGGATCTTATCCCTAAAAATGCTGCGATCCCCAGGATCGTCAGGAACAGAATGATAATTGTTTTGCGGGTGGTAAGGATCATGGTGATTTTAATATCACCAGCTATTAAAAGATGATGCCACGATCGAAGGAGAGCGGGTGGGTTGGTCTGATGAACGTACAGGAAATTACCACTGCGTCAGGAATCAGCAAAGGTTACGGGTTGAAGGGGAAGAGAAATGATAAAAGTGGAGCCTTCATTAATTTTGCTGCGGGCAGAAATATAGCCTTTATGTTGTTCTACGATTTTTTTGCATAGTGCCAGGCCTATGCCTGTACCCTGAAATTCGGAATTGTGGTGCAATCGTTTAAACATACCGAAGATCTCTTCTGCATATTTCTGATCAAAGCCGATTCCATTATCCTGAATAAAGATCCTGCAGTATTTCGGGCTCACACCCAGACTCGCTTTACCATTGAGTTGAGCACTGATCTCCGAAGTGATCTTTACAACCGGGTTTGTATCTTTTTTAGAATACTTCAGCGCATTGCCAATCAGGTTGTGGAACAGTGGTTTTATAAGGCTTGGGTTAACACTAAGGGTAGGCAGGTTGTCGATCTGAACCTTGCCGTTTTTAGATTTCACCTCTTCATCGAGGTCGACCAGGACCTCGTTGATAAGCACATTCATGTCACAATGCACAAAAGAAGGTGTATCCACCGAAATTTTTGAGAAAGTAAGAATGTCGGTAATGAGGTTTTGCATTCTTTCGGCAGCCTTGTGGATGCGCAGGATATTGGTTCTGCCGTCCTCATCCATCATTTGATTGTATTTCATCGCCAGGCGGTCGCTGAACATCCTGATCTTGCGCAGGGGCTCCTGTAAATCATGTGAAGCCATGAACGCGAACCGGTCGAGATCTTTATTGGCCTGTTCAAGACTGGCGATATTTTCAAGAAGCTGGCGGTTGAGTTGTTTTACTTTTTCTTCACTGGATTTCCGTTCCTTGATTTCCATCTCCAGGCTTTTGTTGATAGCAACCAGTCGTTGTTCCTGGGCAATCAACTGCCGGTTCTTTCTGTAAAGGTCAATCAGCACCGATACTTTGGCGCGAAGTACCTCTGGTTTTATCGGTTTATAGATATAATCAATTGCCCCGGCCTGGTATCCCCTGTAAAGGTTTTCATCGCCGAAATTGTTGGCGGTAATAAATATAATGGGGATGTGTTTGAGCCTTTCACGCTCATAGATCAGCGAGGCTGTCTCAAACCCATTGAGATTCGGCATTTTCACATCCATCAGAATGAGGGCAAAGTCAAATTCCCGGAGCAGGATCTTTAAAGCCTGCCTTCCGGAATTCGCCTTCACAAAACGATAGTCATCGGGTTCAAAAATGGTTTCTATCGCCATCAGATTATCCTCACGGTCATCAACTAATAAGATTTTTGGATCCATCTCGCTTTACTATTTAAAAAACCACAATCTCATTAACGAAAGCAACTGATCAATTTTTACCGGTTTGGTAATATAATCAGAAGCACCAGCTTCAATGCACTTTTGCCTGTCTCCTTTCATTGCTTTCGCCGTCACCGCGATAATAGGCAATGTGCTATTTTTATGCTCTCTTCTTATTCTTTGGGTGGTTTCGTAACCGTCCATCTCCGGCATCATGATATCCATCAGCACCATGTCGATCTTTGGATTTTCATTCAGCATCTGAATTGCTTCCTGACCGCTCTCCGCAGTAAAGACATTGATGTTGAAACGTTCAAATACCGTCGTCAGCGCGAATAGATTGCGCACGTCGTCATCAACGATGAAAACATTTTTACCGGTAAGGATATCTTCCTTGTTCCGGATATTTTCGATCACGCGGCGTTTATTCGCCGCCAGTTCTTTGTGCGGAATATGAAGGTGTGTCACTGCCTCCTCGAGCAAATGCTCAATGGAATTAACCCCTTTCATCAGCACCGCATTTGAATTCAGATTAATCAGATTCAACTCCTGGCGGTTGAAATCCTTGGCCGAATAAACAATTACCGGGGTGAGCTGGTTTTTAGCCTTGTTTACTTTTTGTAACAGCTCCGATCCAGGAATATCGGGTAACGTGTAGTCGAGAATGATACAATCGAAGCTTTTCTCTCCGATCATCTTGAGGGAGGCTTCACCGGTAGTTGCGATACTCACTTGCACATGATCATCCGTCAGGATCTTGGCGATCTGGGAAGAATCAATCTCGTTGTCTTCGATGACGAGCACATTCATAACCGTTTTTCCACTGAAATTAACGATATCCTCGAAAAGTCCGTTTAATGATTCATTGTTGAGAGGCTTAAGCATAAAACTTCTGGCGCCGCGTTTCAGCGCAAGCACCCTGTTCTCTTCTCCGGAAATTACATAAATCGGTATATGCCGGTAATTCAGATCATTCCTGAGGAGGTCAATGACCTTCCAGCCACTGGTATCTGGCAACTTGACATCCAGCGTCAGCGCGATGGGAGAGAACCTGTGAATGAAGTCAAACACTTCCAGGTAACTCGTCGCCACAACAGCTTTCAGTTCTCTTTCGTGTGCCTTTTCAATGATGATCTTGCTGAATCTCAGATCGTCTTCGACAATCAGCAACACTTTATCCGACGGCTGAATGGTACTTCGGTCATCGCCCGCTTCATTGATCAGTTCGCTGACGATTTCGAGGTTCCTGGTTTCTACTCCTTCTTTGGTTATATGCAGATCCGTGAGCAGGTTGCTGATCTGTTCCTGTTCCTGTTCTTTTTCAAATTGCATTTGCCGGATCACTTTCATGTTTTCAAGTGACTCGGGAGATGCCAGAGGAATACTATCTATCGGTAAGTAAAGTGTAAAGGTACTTCCACGTCCTGGATTACTTTCGAGCTCGATAGTTCCACCCAGCAGTTCTGCTAAACCGCGGCTGATAGAGAGTCCCAGTCCTGTTCCTCCGTATTTGCGGCTGGTTGAACCTTCGGCCTGCTGGAATGCCTCGAAGATGATCATTTGTTTTTCCGTGTGTATGCCAATTCCGGTGTCGGAAATAGAGAACCCAATGATCATTTTCGCCGTATCGAGATTAGGGTTGGATTTCCAACCGCTTTTTGCCTTAAACATCCGCAGGTTAACGCCGCCTTTTTCAGTGAATTTAAAGGCATTCGACAACAGGTTTTTCAGGATCTGATTCAATCGTTGAATATCTGTATCGATCGAAGCCGGGAGATCTTCCGCGGGTTGAATGCTGAACCGCAGGTTTCTCGCCTCCGAAATTGGCCGGAAGGTAGTTTCAACAAATCCGGCAATCTCAGTTAAGTTAACAGGAGAAATGTTCGTCGAAATAAATCCGGATTCGATCTTCGAAAGATCGAGAATGTCATTGATAAGCTGGATCAGGTCATCACCGCAGGAATGGATCGTTTTGGCATAACGAACCTGCTTTTCAGAAAGGTTTCCTTCTGCATTTTCATACAATTGCTGCGCCAGGATCAACAAGCTGTTCAGTGGTGTCCGCAGTTCATGCGACATATTGGCAAGGAATTCGGATTTATACTTGGATGTGAGTTGAAGCTGCTCGGCTTTCTCCTCAAGTGACCTTCTGGCTTCCTCAACTTCTTTGTTCTTTTCCTCCACTTCCTCTTTCTGCTTGACAAGGAGCAGGGCTTTATCCTGCAATTCATCGTTAGTGCGGCGTAATTCTTCCTGCTGGATCTTAAGTTCGCTCGCAAGAGATTGAGATTGTGTAAGCAGTCCTTCCGTGCGGGTATTGGCTTCAATTGTGTTGAGCACGATACCGATCGATTCAGTGAGCTGGCTTAAGAAATCCTGGTGCGTCTGGCTGAAGGCCTCGAGAGAAGCCAGCTCGATAACTGCTTTTACATTGTTCTCGAACAATACGGGCAGAATGATAAGGTTGGAGGGCTTTGCTTTTCCGAGGCCGGAGCTAATCTTAATATAATTGGAAGGCACATTGGTCAGCAGGACCCTTTCTTTTTCCAGGGCACACTGGCCGACCAGTCCTTCACCTATATTGAACTCGCGCACAATATTTTTCTCCTCCTTGTAGGCATACCCTGCATAGAGCGAGAGTTTTGCCCCAGTGCTTCGTTCTTCCTGCCTCAGGATGTAGAATGCTCCATAGTGAGCATTGACGACCTGGGCCAATTCAGAAAGTATGCGTGTGGTTACAGCATTGAGGTCTTTCTGTCCTTGAAGCATTTGCGTGAATTTCGCAAGATTCGACTTCAACCAGTCAGTTTCCTGATTTCGAAGTGTAGTAGCCCGCAGGTTGGCGATCATCTGGTTGATAGTATCTTTCAGCGCTTCAACTTCACCTTTAGCTTCAACGCGAATAGTGCGTGTAAGGTCACCTTTCGTTACAGCCGAAGCCACTTCGGAGATAGATCGCACCTGGGTAGTGAGATTCTGCGCAAGCTGGTTTACGTTTTCAGTAAGGTTTTTCCAGATACCGGAAGCGCCAGGCACGTTGGCTTGTCCTCCCAGCCTTCCTTCCACACCTACTTCGCGCGCAACGGTAGTTACCTGATCGGCAAATACCGCGAGCGTTTCGATCATTTCGTTGATCGTTTCCGTCAATTGTGCTACTTCACCCTTTGCATGGATGGATAATTTCTGTCTTAAGTTTCCAGTAGCCACTGATGTTACAACCTTGGCAATTCCCCGCACCTGACTGGTAAGGTTAGAGGCCATCATGTTTACCGAGTCGGTGAGGTCTTTCCATGTACCGGCGACACCTTTAACTTCAGCCTGCCCGCCGAGTTTACCTTCCGTGCCCACTTCGCGGGCAACACGGGTTACTTCGAAGGCAAAGGAGTTCAGCTGTTCAACCATTGTGTTGATGGTATTTTTCAATTCCAGGATCTCTCCTTTCACATCGATGGCAACTGTTTTGGACAAATCGCCGGATGCCACAGCTTTTGTTACCTGAGCGATATTCCTTACCTGGTCGGTGAGGTTTCCGGTCATTTTATTCACTGAATCGGTGAGATCTTTCCAGGTACCTGCAACGCCAGGCACAAAGGCCTGGCCTCCCAATTTTCCATCGGTACCTACCTCCCTGGCTACACGCGTTACCTCCGAGGCAAATGCACGCAACTGATCCACCATCGTATTCAAGGTCTCTTTTAATTGCAGGATCTCGCCACGTACGTCGACAGTGATTTTCTTTGACAAGTCGCCGTTTGCTACCGCGATAGCAACGTCTGCGATGTTGCGCACCTGGGCAGTGAGGTTACCAGCCATCTGGTTAACGGAATCCGTAAGATCCTTCCAGGTTCCTGCAACACCCGGCACGCTGGCCTGACCGCCGAGTTTACCTTCCGTTCCCACTTCGCGGGCAACACGCGTCACTTCAGAAGCAAAACCGCGAAGTTGGTCCACCATGGTGTTGATGGTATTTTTTAATTCGAGGATCTCGCCCTGAACGTCCACCGTAATTTTTCGCGACAGGTCGCCATTGGCCACTGCCGTGGTTACCTCCGCAATATTCCGCACCTGAGAGGTGAGGTTTGAAGCCATTTTATTTACTGAATCGGTAAGATCTTTCCAGGTACCTCCGACGCCTGGCACATCGGCCTGGCCGCCGAGTTGACCGTCAGATCCCACTTCTCGTGCCACGCGGGTTACTTCCGAGCCAAAGGAATTCAACTGATCCACCATTGTGTTGATGGTGATCTTTAATTCCAGGATCTCACCTTTTGCGTCCACAGTGATCTTGCGCGACAGATCGCCCTTGGCTACCGCAGTGGTTACTTCCGCTATATTACGCACCTGGCCTGTGAGATTTGATGCCATCTGATTCACCGATTCTGTCAGATCTTTCCACACACCACCCACGCCCGCAACAGTTGCCTGGCCTCCAAGTTTTCCTTCGGAACCCACTTCTCTTGCCACACGGGTTACTTCAGATCCGAAAGAGTTCAGCTGATCCACCATCGTGTTGATGGTATTTTTCAACTCGAGGATCTCACCTTTAACATCCACGGTGATCTTGCGTGACAGGTCACCATTAGCCACCGCCGTAGTTACTTCAGCTATATTACGCACCTGTGAAGTCAGGTTACCCGCCATCTTATTCACAGAGTCGGTAAGGTCTTTCCAGGTACCACCTACTCCGGGTACATCCGCCTGTCCACCCAGCATACCTTCCGAACCCACTTCGCGTGCAACGCGGGTCACTTCGGATGCAAATGAGTTGAGCTGATCCACCATTGTATTGATCGTGTCTTTTAACTCCAGGATCTCGCCGCGAACATCCATAGTGATCTTGCGTGACAAGTCACCTTTTGCCACCGCGGTTGTTACCTGCGCAATGTTTCGAACCTGGCCTGTGAGATTTGAAGCCATCTGGTTCACAGAATCTGTGAGATCTTTCCATACACCACCAACGCCTTTTACTGTGGCCTGTCCACCGAGTTTTCCTTCCGATCCTACCTCTCTTGCAACGCGGGTAACTTCAGAGGCAAAGGAATTGAGCTGGTCAACCATGGTGTTGATAGTGTCTTTCAACTCGAGAATTTCGCCTTTCACATCCACGGTGATCTTGCGCGACAGATCGCCTCTGGCCATGGCGGTTGTTACCTGCGCAATATTCCGTACCTGACCTGTAAGGTTTGATGCCATCAGGTTTACTGAATCTGTGAGATCTTTCCATACACCACCAACACCTTTTACAGTAGCCTGTCCGCCCAATTTTCCTTCGGAGCCTACTTCGCGGGCAACGCGGGTTACCTCAGATGAAAATGAATTTAACTGATCCACCATGGTATTGATGGTGTTCTTGAGTTCGAGGATCTCGCCCTTTACGTCCACTGTAATTTTTTTGGACAGATCTCCTTTTGCAACAGCGGTAGTTACCTCCGCAATATTTCGCACCTGGCCAGTAAGGTTCGACGCCATCTGGTTTACAGAGTCTGTCAGATCTTTCCACGTTCCTGCCACGCCCTTTACCTGAGCCTGGCCGCCCAACTTTCCTTCAGTACCTACTTCCAGGGCCACACGGGTTACCTCAGAAGAAAACGAGTTAAGCTGATCCACCATGGTGTTAATGGTGTTTTTCAATTCGAGGATCTCACCTTTAACGTCGACAGTAATTTTCTTGGAGAGATCACCTTTTGCCACAGCGGTCGTCACTTCAGCAATGTTCCTTACCTGAGCAGTAAGATTACTACCCATCTGGTTAACGGAATCCGTCAGGTCTTTCCACACACCGGCAACTCCTTTTACTTTAGCCTGGCCACCGAGCTTTCCTTCCGAGCCCACTTCCCTGGCCACACGGGTTACCTCCATGGAAAACAGGTTCAGCTGTTTTACCATGTCGTTTACTTCTTTTGCGATTTGAGCGAATTCGCCCTGCAAAGCATGTCCTCCAATTTCCTGTGGCATTGCCTGCGAAAGATTTCCCTTTGCCACAGAACTGATAACACGTGCAATTTCTATAGTTGGGTGTACAAGGTCAGAGATCAGAATATTCATTGACTCCACGCCGTGACTCCAGGCGCCCTTTGCACTTGGAGTTTCTATGCGTTGGTTAAGCTTGCCCTGTTTACCTATGATTTGTCCCGCCTTCGTGAACTCCTGGATCATTCTTTCATTGAGTGAAATGATCTCATTGACTGTATCGCAGATTTTTCCGCTTAAACCGGTCTGGTCAAAGGGCATCCGGGCTGAAAAATTCCCGTTTTTAACCTCTGTAAGTACGCGCAGCAATTCGCGGTTGTCCATTAAACCTGATAGTTGCTGGTACTGGCTGGGATCCTGAGCAGAGGGCGGATAAATAACCGTGGGCGTGATCTTCTTCTTTTTCCCCGTTGCTGATTTGGAAAGCAAGGCCACGTGCCGGGAATCGGTGCCGTTAGCATCATTCTTTTCCTTTTTTGCAATAGAAGAAGAATGATTATTTTTTTTTCTCATAGGGCAAGTTTAAAAAAAATAATTTCAATCAGATATCAGGTTTAGTGTATTACCCTCTTAATTTACCCAAGTGGGGTACCGGTTATACTAAACATAAACAGAAGTTTAACAGAGAAAAAAATCGTGCCAACCGACCGTTTCTCCCCCGAAGGGCGAATTTAAG
This sequence comes from Cyclobacteriaceae bacterium, assembly GCA_040902445.1. GTDB lineage: Bacteria > Bacteroidota > Bacteroidia > Cytophagales > Cyclobacteriaceae > Chryseosolibacter. The sequence goes on from JBBDXJ010000065.1 coordinate 29,733, forward strand.
TATGCCAGGTTCGAAATTGCAAATGTCGGGTAGGAACAACAACGTTCCTGTTTTTAACCCTCCAGCGTAATTTACAACAGTTTAGTTCATTTTCATGAGCCCGACTATATTACCACCCTGAGGTTTTAAAAGTTCTGAAAGTCCGCATTTTTCTTTAGCATTTTCCCCTCTTTTTGTAATATTATGTTTCATTTTAAATTATTAAAGCTATGTCAAAATCACAAGATGCCAGGAAAGAAACCAAAAAGAAACCGGCAAAAACTTTAAAAGAGAAACGCGCTGAAAAGCGTGAAAAGAAGAACAGCAAAAATTGACGCTTTACTGACTTGTGTACTTCCCGGGAGCAGCGACTTTCGGGAAGTTTTCGAGCTTATCTCCACTGCTTAATAAGGTAAGTTGGAGGCTCTTTTGTCTTGCGCGAACACCCTACCCCCCTTTAAATGAAACGACGCGACTTTATCACTAACGGCACCCTTGCAGGTCTTGTGCTTCCATCCTTCGTATTTAGCGCGTGTGAATCCAAAACTTTTGAAGCAGGTGTAGAAAACAACGGGCTTTCCACTGATAAATTCGCGTTAAATGAGATGTCTCTTGAAGACCTTCAGAAAAAAATGGAAGAGGGTGACTACACTTCGCGGTCTATTGTGGAAATGTATTTAAAAAGAATCCAGGAACTTGATCGGGATGGTATTAAACTGAACTCCATTATTGAAATCAATCCCGATGCCGCCAGCATAGCAGACGAACGCGACAATGAGCGAAAGAGCGGAAAGGTCCGAGGGCCTTTGCATGGAATGCCCTTTCTGCTGAAAGACAATATTGACACGGGTGACAGAATGATGACCACAGCGGGATCATTGGCTTTATCCGGACACTACGCGCAAGAGGATGCCGCGATTGTAAAACAATTACGGGATGCTGGGGCAGTGCTGATAGGAAAAACAAATTTGAGTGAATGGGCAAACTTCCGGTCAAGCCGGTCGAGTAGTGGCTGGAGCAGCAGGGGGGGGCAAACCAAAAATCCTTATACTCTTGACCGCAATCCCTGTGGATCAAGTTCCGGATCCGGTGCGGCGGTGGCAGCGAATTTATGTGCATTTGCCATTGGAACAGAAACGAACGGATCGATCAGTTGTCCCTCGTCGATAAATGGTATTGTCGGATTAAAACCAACGGTTGGGCTAGTGAGTCGAAACGGAATTATTCCGATATCAAAAACCCAGGATACTGCAGGCCCTATGACCAGAACAGTACGCGACGCGGCCATTGTACTTGGGTTCATGGCAGCTGCCGATGATAGAGATAAAGCGACACTTGAACGCCCGCAAGGTCTTCCGGATGATTATACCGGATCTCTCGATGTCAATGCCCTTGAGGGCAAACGGATCGGAATCGAAAAGTCTTTTTTAAAAGTGCATGAAAGGGTTGACAAACTGTTGCAGGATGCGCTTGAGCAAATGAAAGGAAAAGGCGCAACGATCGTTGAAGTCGATTTCCTTGCACGCCTTAAGGAAGTCGGCGATAATGAATATAAGGTATTGCAGTACGAATTTAAAGATGGCCTCAACCGGTACCTTGCAGGCTCGAATTTCCCAGTGAAATCCCTTGGAGATGTAATTGCGTATAATAATGCGCATGCCGACAGTGTAATGCCCTATTTCGCACAGGAAATACTGGAGGCTTCCGAGGCACGCACGGGCCTCGATAGCGATGAGTACAAGGAGGCCGTAAAAAAAGTAGTTACCGGTTCCAGGCGCGCCATAGACGGAATGCTGCAGGAGCATAAACTCGATACACTTTGCGGGCCGGCTACCGGCCCGGCATGGTGTATTGATCTGGTCAATGGTGATTCGTTTTCCGGTTATGGAATGGGATCAGGCGCAGCGATGGCAGGTTATCCAAGCATATCCGTACCGTTGGGTGAGGTGCATGGACTTCCTGTCGGGCTGTTATTTATCGGATCTTCCTACGGCGAAGCGGATCTGCTTGCCATTGCGTATGCTTATGAACAAGCTTCACTCAACCGTAGATCACCAACGTTCAGAGTGGGGATTTTATAAAGCCAGGAACTTTTTATCCCGGTCAAACCCGTCCCCATTTTTTCCAAAGCAAAGAAAAATTTCTACAATAAAAGGATAAGTAATAAAGCGATAAGCAGGATCGCGCCGATGCTGAGATATACTCCGCCGCTTGCTGCCAATTCCTTTTTAATTTCCCTCACTTCACGGCGCAACGCTTTCTTTTCAGAGCGGGTTAAGTGGGTTTTATCCATGGCTTTGATTTCTTCCAGCCGGTTTTTAAGTTGGGTGGCTTGAGCTTCGCGATTTTCAGTGGCGGTCTCCGGGGTTGTTGCGGCCATAGCGGGCGATGCAAATGCCAGAAGCAAAAACAGAACAAGGGCTTTATTTAAATGGATTTTCATTGTGTTTGAACTTAAGTTAAATCGTTTTTTGCAAGGGCCCGTAAAAAACCCATGCCCGCTTCCCGTGGCATGGCGGGTCTTGTATCTCCATCGATAATGGGGTTCCGTCTTTTTCTTTTTGTTCCTTATCCATAGAATTTTATTAATGATTACGGTAAAAGCGAAAAAATTATGCTGAATAGAACATGAAGCGGCTATATCTTCTGTATACGGTCAGAAACGACTATGGGTGAATATTGTCGTAAATTATCTGCCGGCGTTAAAAAAATATGCAGGATGTGATTAGATTTGTCAACATGAAGCAGTCGTTTGGATTTCCTCAACAGTGAAGATCGCCGTGTGTCTCGCCTGCACAAAATGAAAAAGTGCTATCCCGCCCGCAATGGGTACAGTGAGGTAAGTGTTTCAATGGATCAGGGATAACAGTTATAGCCAAAATATACTAACTATAGATTTCGCTTTTTTTCGCCCTGGTTTTTATCGTGATTCGCTAACCAATTTACCCCACAGGATAGAAAAAATGGATAATTGTGTATTGGAAATTTTGCTGATTGAAGATGATGTTGACGATGCAGAGTTAACCATTCTCGCATTGAAAAAATACAATCTCGTTAATCCTATCCGTCATATTGACGATGGAGAGAAGGCCCTGGATTTTTTGTTTGGCCCACAACCCAAACCAACGCTTATTTTACTGGATCTGAAAATGCCCCGGGTTGATGGCATCCAGATCCTCCGCAAATTAAAGAGCGATCCTGAGAGACAGGACATTCCGGTGGTAGCACTGATATCATCGAAGGAAGGAAAAAATTACCTTGAATCCTTTAATGTAAAAGCCGATGCCTATATTATCAAGCCGGTGGATTTTAAGCAGTTTTGTACTGCTGTATCCGACATTGGAATCAGTTCGATGATACTGATTGCTTCAGAAAAACCCGCCTCATGAGTCTGCGCAACCTATATCTGAAAATACCATGAAACGTTCAATTCTAATGCTGGAGCATGACGATGATGATCGTTACATCACTCAGGCGGTCTTTGACGAAAACCATTATTCTGTTAAGCTTCATTTTGCAGACAATAGCAATGATCTTTTTGCATTCTTAATTTCCTGCGAAAGGACACTCAATCCTTATCCGGCTCTTATTTTATTGACCATTATGCTGCTCCTCAGAACGCTGTGGACATTCTCAAAGATCTGAAATCCAACCCCAAATACGCCCACATTCCGGTAGTGGTCCTGTCAGGTACCATGAACAATGAAATACTGCACAACTGTTACGCTGCGGGCGCAAATTCTTTCATAAAAAAACCTTCGTCCGGCCACGAAATTAACGAAAAGATTTCCACCTTTATCCGCTATTGGTTTGAGACGGTTGAACTTCCGTAGGAAGTGCGGCCAGGGTGTATAGATCTTATCATATACTTCATTGGATTATGAGTGATACGCCACGCACGAACAGAAAGCTTGAGGGCCAGGTTGCCATCATAACCGGGGGGAGTTCCGGCATTGGCGCTGGCATCGCCACGGCATTTGCAAGGGCAGGAGCAAAGGTAGTGATCAATTTTTCAAGCAGTGAAGAGAAGGCGGAACATGTGCTGGAGGAAGTAAAGGCACTCGGTGGCGAAGGTTTTATTTTCCGCGCAGATGTCAGTCGTGAAGACGATGTAAAGGCCATGTTCAAGGAGACTTTAGGCAGATATGAGACTGTGGATATTTTGGTCAATAATGCAGGATTGCAAAAAGATTCCAGCTTCCACGAAATGAGTCTTGAAGAGTGGAATCACGTGTTATCCATCAATCTCACCGGACAATTTCTGTGCGCGCGGGAAGCCGTTAAAGAATTTATAAAGCGCGGCGTGGTGCCTCAGCGATCGAAGGCGGCGGGCAAGATCATTTGTATGAGCTCGGTGCACGAAATGATCCCCTGGGCAGGTCATGCTAATTATGCCGCTTCCAAAGGCGGAGTAATGATGCTGATGAAAAGTGTAGCGCAGGAATATGCGCCGCAGAAGATCAGAGTCAACAGTATCGGTCCCGGGGCGATCAGGACACCCATCAATCATGGCGCATGGAAAACTCCTGAAGCCTATCGGAATTTATTGAAGCTGATCCCTTCCAAGAGAATAGGAGAAGTGGAAGATATCGGTAATGCAGCAGTATGGCTTGCCTCTGATGACGCCGATTATGTTAATGGAATCACCCTGTTCGTCGATGGAGGAATGTTATTGTATCCGGGCTTTGAAGATAATGGATGACGTAGTGAGTTGTCAGTTGTGAGTTGTCAGTTGTGAGTTGTGAGTGTGTGCGAGCGTCTTAGTCTTCTGTATTTCATAGCATGGCTCGTGAATCGTGAGACGTGGTGTGCCTTGAAGATAGTAACTCTCTGAAACTTCCCATAGCGCGTGGAGGTGGCGAGACTACTATTGGCTGTATTAATGATGGAGGTAGGCCCTCCGCAGGCGGTCTTACAGGGACAGCCTGCAAACCGCTCCTAGGTGCTGAACGCTGTAAAGGTTCGGTGCTGAACGTCAGGAGAAAAGGCTCGCTAAGACGAGTCAGGTGAGGGTAAGGGAGATGAACGAAAGTGAACCGTTCGATGAGGGTGTCGATACACGTTACACGTTATCAAAACTGAAGTATCCACGTCATCTTCAGGATAAGCAGGAGACGCACCTGTGTCAGTGCTTCTGCGGTAACCGGCATATAGGCGGCATGAACCTTACTTGGGCATCGATACGGAACAAGGGAGAACCTGAGATACTCTCATGTAGAGACATCACAGGTAGTCGGACTAACTCATAGTAGTGATGAAACTCTGGAAACAGAGTCGAGCGAAGGGGTTAGACGCTCGCCTGTTTCTCAACTGAACAACACGTAGCGATACGGGGAGGATTTTGTTGGGGTTTACAAAAGAGTGATAAGAGCCGTATGACGGGAGACTGTCAAGTACGGTTCTGTGAGAGCCCTGGGGCGAAACTCCCCTTGGCTACTCGAACAATCGTAGGTCGGGCGTGCGGCTATTTCTTTTGGTTTTCTATAGATTTAGTCCCTGCAAGACTTTTGTTATTTAAGCTACCGCACGATTCAAGTCTCACAATTCAGAAAGCAGTCACTGAGATCAGGGGAACAATCCCCGAGCCGCACGCCTCACTCACCACTCACAACTGACAACTGACAACTCACCATCCGCGTCAACCTGATTCCATCAATTCATTCCGGTAACGGGTCAGGATGCTCGACTTGGATAAAAATCCTACATACTGCCCGCGGTCAACAACGGGAAGATTCCATAACTTGGTTTCTTCGAATTTACTCAGTATCTGGTGGAGGTTTTCGTTTGACTGAATGACCATGGCTGGAGCAGTCATCAGATCCCTTACGCAGGTAGTCTGACTATGTGAAGAATCAAAAATAACCGCCCGGACTTTATCCAGCAGCACAATGCCAATCAGTTTCTTATCAGCATCCACGACGGGAAAGATATTCCGGTTTGATTGTGCAATTACTTTAATCAGTTCGTCGATATTATATTCAGGCCTGACTGTCGAAAAATTTGTTTCAATCAATTCGCTCACGTCGAGTTTGCTCAAGAGAAACTTGTCGCGCGTATCAATACTGCCCCGCAGCATACCAGATAATTTTTTGGAATCCATTGAAAGGGGCTCGAATAAATGTGTCACGGTCATGCTGAGTGCAGAAACGATCATGAGTGGTATCATCAATTCGTAACCACCCGTAATTTCGGCGATGAGAAATATTGCGGTAAGCGGCGCATAAAAGATACCGCTTAGAATTCCCGCCATGGCCACCAGGGTGAAGTTGCTTTCAGGAATATGGGTGAAACCCAGGAGATTGATTCCTCTGGCAAAAACAAATCCAACGTAGGCGCCGACAAACAAGGCGGGCGCGAAGTTGCCTCCATTCCCACCACCTCCGATGGTGATTGCCGCCGCGACAGGTTTGACAAAAATCAGCAAGGCGAGCAGCACAAGGTGCTGACTGTTAGTTTCAATGAATGAAAATAGAAGACTCGTTTCGAATAACTCCCCTGCTTTAAGTTCAGCGAGGTGTTTGATGGTCCCATAACCTTCGCCAAAGAGCGGGGGAAACAATAAAATTATCACGAAGAGTAGTAACCCACCCGTTATTGCGCGCGCCCATCGGTTTTCCACCTGAAGTATCCTGGCTTCAGTCCAGGTGTAAACCCGTGAGTAATAGAGCGAAATCAATCCTGCTACCAGTCCCAGGAGCACATAAAACGGCACGTTGTGGTAATCGAAGGGTTGTTGCAGGGAAAATGACAAGGTAATCCCCTCTTTGAGAATAATTTTTGAAAGCAAGGCGCCGGACGCCGCGGAAATGATGAGGGGAATGAATGCGGCTGCACTCACATCGGCCAGCAAAACTTCGATCGCAAAGAGCACACCGGCGATGGGCGAGTTAAATGCCGCGGCAATTCCGGCGGATGCTCCGCAGGCAAGCAGGATCGTGCGTTCTTTGTACCCGAGTTTATAGGTCGTACCAAAGTTTGATCCGATGGCTGCACCGGTGCTGACCATGGGAGATTCCAACCCCATTGATCCGCCAAAGCCTACTGTCAGGGCGCTGGTGATCATGTGCGAGTAAGTTTGTTCCGGCGCAAGTTTGCTGGATTTCTTTGCAATCGCATACACGATTTCCGGGTTGCCTTTTGGCAATTTTCCTCTCAGAAAATAACGGACATAAAAAACTGTGAGGAGAATTCCGATGGTTGGAAACAGTGCGAACAGAAAAAACTCTTCGTAATTATTTGAGTAAAAAGAAACCAGTTCGCCAATGGAATGAACTACATATTTTACAGCAACAGCTGCCAAGCCCGAAGTCAAGCCCACCAGTATACTGGAGAAGATCAAGAATTGGCGCGCAGATAATTTCTCCGCCAGGTATGAGATCGGTTTTTTTGCCAGGCCGTGAAGGAGATCGATCATTCTTGAGACATAGAATCCATAATATTCGAAATATAATCATTGATTCGAACTTCCGAACCTTTGATCCGACTACAAATCGCATGGAATGTGAAATATTATTTTGCTACACGTTGCCCGAAATTACTTTAGAAAAAAGTTCCATTGCCGGGAATTGAGAATCCGGGGCAGAAGATGTTGACATTCTTCCCGGCAGGTATTATACGATCATCACAAGAGGGTTTGCAAATCCACCTCAGGGCAATACAAATACATTAAGCGTTGAGGTTTTAGATTAAGAGTTGTATAAGGCTATGAATCGTTTACCCTTTACCGGGTAAACGATTTTATTTTCTGACTTATTGATGACTATAGAGGTTCTCGCCCCAGCCTCGAGGCTAAATAGTCGTTTCATCATTTATCTCCGTTTCATCTCCCAACTGCTGGGGCTTTTTATTTTTCCCGGCAGTTTTGTTTTTCGGCGTCTTTTTTTCACTGCTTTCTTCCTCTACCGGGTTCTCTCGTTGTCTTCCTGAATTCGGTTCGATTATTTGAGGCGGTTTTGGTGTATCCCCTGGTTCAAAGGGCTCCCTGATTTTTTTATCCTTTTTCATAACTGTCATATTTAGTTGAGACAAAAAAAGAATAAAATCGTGCCGCTCAGGCAAGCGACATTAATAAAGAATGGAGCTCAGCTGGTGGATTTTTTTTCCGTGCTACATCCTTTTTGATCTCTGCAGTTATTGGGCGCATAATATTTCCCATCGACAGCGATTCTGAACCTTTGAACTTTAGACTTCGAACTTTGAATTTATTGCTGTTCGAACCGAAGCATTTTATAATCAGCGTAGAATGTACCGAATGGAACGATGCTTGCGAGCCAGAGAAAAAACATTTTCTTCCATGACCACGGATATTGGAATTTTGCAATCACGGTAAAAAAGATATACAGCACGAACAGGATGCCGTGCGCCATGCCTACGATACTTACCATTTCCGGTTTGCCGGCCAGATATTTCAGCGGCATAGCAATCGCAAGTAAAAGAATAAAGGACAGGCCTTCCATGATCCCGGTGAAACGCAAGCGGCCGATGGTATTTGAGAATTGTATTTTATTCAAGGATTCTCCAGTTTTTAATTTCTTCAATAAAATTACCGATTGACGAGGGTGCTACGATTACGCAAAAAACAAATCCGAATAGTGCTCCGTAAAGGTGGGCCTCATGGTTGATGTTGTCATTGGATTTTCTTCCCTGATACCATGAAAAGATAATATAAAGCGCGCCCAGTATAAAACCCGGCATACATAACGCGAAATAAATACAGATGTCCGAAAGAGGTTCAAAAATAATGTAGGCAAAAATTACCGCGGACACCCCGCCGGACGCGCCCAGCGAATTATAACCAGGATCTTCTCTGTGTTTGAAATAAGTCGGGACGTCAGAGACAATAATTGCCAGTAAATAGAGTGCGATGAAATACAGGCTGCCGGCAGTGCCAAACAGCGCGAAAAATTCCCGTTCAATGGCTGGTCCGAAAAAATAGAAAGACAACATGTTCCACAAAAGATGTATGTGGTCCCTGTGAATAAAACCAGAAGACACGAACCTGTAGTATTGCTGCTTTTTATGAATCGCATAAGGATTCATCATGGAGGATGCTAATATTCCGGGAGACTGAAAAGCGTATAAACTTAACAGCGTGGTGATGCCGATGATAATGTAGGTTATATACAATGAAGAAGCATTATGTTTCAGCGGCAAACATAATCAATTTCCCTTCCGTAAAAGATGGACTTATCAATAGAAATTACATACGGTATTGCTTGCGACAGAGGGATCTTATCTTCACTTCGGGTAGCAACCGGGGCCCCTTTAATGGCTGCAGGGCAAATAAACCCGGATTATGCTGTTTACCGTCTTTCCTGCTGGCTAAGAAGTTGAAACTCGTTGGTTGGCAATTCTTCAGCGTTAAGGGTTAGTTCATTGGCAGAAGCTTTAAAATAGTCATCGCCGATTTTTACTATGTATAACAGTCCTTTGTACTTGTTCTCGCGGGGTTTTCCATAAATGGTGCCCTTCAGGTTCTTGTATAATACGGGGTCTCCGTTTTTTATCTTCTCCATAGTATTTGCTTGCGTATAAATCTCGTGCCCGAGTGGAGCGTGAGACATACCTGTTGCGGCCATCGCAAATGAACTTGAGCTTTCCAGGATGTAGCAGGATAAATACTGGGGCAGATAAAGCAAAAAGCCTGCTTTGGCGAAAGAATTATCCGTTGTTATAGTATTTTTGATTATGAAGTTCCCCATCCCGGTCATTGCTTTGTCACTCCTGTCAGCTTGTGGTAATAATGATGTCCTACCCCCGGAGTCGCTGTCACCCGTGCCTTCTTCTGCCCAATTGCGGTGGCATGAAATGGAGCAGAATGCTTTTATCCATTTTACAACGAACACATTCACGGATCTCGAGTGGGGCTATGGCGATGAAGATCCCTCTATTTTCAATCCATCGGCTTTTGATGTGGACCAGTGGATCAGAACCCTGAAGGATGTTGGATTCAAAGGTGCAATCCTGACCTGCAAACACCACGATGGATTTTGCCTGTGGCCCAGTGAATACACTGAACACGATGTATCGAAGAGTCCGTGGAAAAATGGCAAAGGAGACGTTGTAAAAGAGGTTGCCGACGCTTGCAGGCGACATGGTTTGAAGTTTGGTGTTTATCTTTCTCCATGGGACCGGAATCATCCCGAATACGGAAGGCCACCTTATGTTGATTATTACCGAAACCAGTTAAAGGAGATCTTCAGCAGGTACGGTCCCGTGTTTGAAATGTGGTTTGATGGCGCAAACGGTGGAACAGGTTATTACGGAGGTGCTGATGAGAAGCGCAGCATCCCCGGTTCAACCTATTATGAGTGGCCGTTAACCTTGGCGTTGGTTCGCGACATGGAGCCGGAGGTCCTGTTTTTTAGCGATGCAGGGCCCGGTGTAAGGTGGGTAGGGAATGAAAGAGGGGTGGCCGGCGAAACGAACTGGAACACCATTACACCCGACACTTTATATGCCGGGAAGGCGGGTATACAAGAACTCCTCAACACAGGTCATCCGGAGGGGACGCACTGGATACCTGCCGAAGTTGATGTTTCCATCCGTCCGGGATGGTTTTACCACAAAAAAGAGGATTCCCTCGTCAAGTCTGCGGAAAAATTATTTGAAATATACCTCACCTCTGTAGGTCGCGGCTCTACCTTGTTGCTCAATGTTCCTCCTGATAAACGGGGAATTATCCACGAAAAAGATGTCGCTGCCCTGAGAGCGTGGCGCAATTTAATAGATGAGACATTCAGAAATAATCTTGCAGTCAACACGCAGGTCAGTGCCACCGAATACCGCGGCGAAAGCCCCCGGTTCAGTCCGTCCAACACGACAGATGGCGACAACGCAACATACTGGACCACCAACGACGAGACTAAAGCGGCGTCTATTGAGATCAGGATGGATGGAGTCCGGGAAGTAAAATATCTGGTCATACAAGAGTACATCAAACTTGGCCAGCGCGTAAGCAGTTTTACCGTGGAAAGTTGGGGAAACAATTCGTGGGAACCCGTGGCTTCAGCCACCACCATCGGTTACAAGCGCATCCTGAAATTCGATCCCGTGAAAACGGATAGATTGCGGATTACTATAACCGGTTCTAAGGCCTGTCCGGTAATTTCCAATATAGAAATTTATTGATATACTATGGTTTCGTGAATTGTAAGGGTCAGTTATTGTTTGTGCTGGGTCAAAGCGAAACACCTCGCTTCCAGGGTATAAAATCATCCTGGTTAAGAAGCACGGCTTTTGCTTTTGTGCGGCCACTGGCTACTTCAATGATGAGATCAAGGATCTCTTCTCCGAGTTGTTCGATTGTTTTTTCGCCTGCAATGACTGCGCCACAATCGACGTCAATAATGTCTGGCATTCTTTTGGCGAGCGCTGTGTTAGACGATACTTTGATCACCGGTACAACAGGGTTTCCGGTTGGTGTTCCCAATCCTGTAGTGAACAACATGATGTTTGAACCGGAGCCAGCCATGGCTGTAGTACTTTCAACATCATTCCCTGGCGTGCAGAGCAAGGTGAGCCCGGGCCGTTTTACGTATTCGGTATAATCGAGTACATCTGCAACGGGGGAGGTACCGCCTTTTTTTGCAGCACCCGCAGATTTCATGGCATCGGTGATCAGGCCATCTTTGATATTTCCCGGGGAGGGGTTCATATCAAAACCTGAGCCTACTGCTTCCGCGGCTTTTGAATAAGCGCGCATCAGGTTTATGAAACGGTTTGCTACCTGGTCATCCACACACCGGTTGATGAGTTCCTGCTCCACGCCACAAAGTTCCGGAAATTCCGAAAGGATGGAAGCCCCTCCCAGGGCTGCCAGCAGGTCCGAGGTATGTCCTATGGCTGGGTTGGCGGAGATACCGGAAAAGCCATCGGACCCACCGCACTCCAAACCCACTACAAGTTTCGAGAGGGATGCAGGCGTGCGTTGCTGTTTATTGACCTCTATCAGGTGAACAAAGGTTTTTCTTATGGCCTGGACCAGTAAATTTTCTTCCGTGCCTTCTTTTTGTTGTTCAAGTATTACCAGGGGTTTGGAAAAGGACGGGTTTAGCTGTTGTAATTTACCTGTAAGGATATCGACTTGAGCATTCTGGCAACCCAAACTTAAGATTGTAGCACCTGCTACATTGGGATTGTTGATGTATCCGGCCAGAAGTCCGCAAAGGGCTTCCGAGTCCTGCCTGGTGCCGCCACAACCACCTTCGTGGGTTAGGAACTTGATACCATCGATGTTTTTGAAAATCCTCGAGCGGCCTCCGGTCTCATCCGGTATAAAGGTATGGGTTGGAATTGCCTGCGGTTTTCCATGTTGGTATAAATCCACAAGTTCGTGCACGAATGATTTATAGACATCTGGTTTTGAGAAACCCAGGGCTTCTTCAAAGGCATGGCGGATGGCATTTACATTGCGGTTTTCACAAAATACCATTGGAATTACCACCCAGTAATTGGCGGTTCCCACGCGGCCGTCGGCGCGGTGATAGCCGAGGAAAGTTTTTTCTTTCCACCGCGAGACATCCGGCGCTTTCCATTCCACTTTTTTATTTCTTTCAGAAAATGAAGAGGCGGTGTGTTTTACATTTTGCGTATTTACTGAGCCTCCTGCGGCGATAGGTTTTGTGGCTTTTCCCACTAGAACCCCGTACATAATTATTTCCGATTCGGGCGCCAGCGGATTCAAAACAAACTTGTGTTTGGCAGGGATGTGTTCCGCCAGGATCGCCGACGAACCATTGAAGGATATTTTTTCGCCTGCTTTCAGGTCAGTCAGGGCTACTAGAACATTGTCCGCCGGATGGATCTTTAAAATTCGCGTTGACATGTTGTTATTCGGTTCAAATGGGACCCCCAAGTTACAAGCTTTTAAAATTTTTTCACATTTTATGCGAACGGATTCTTAAAGATAATGCCCGGGCTGGGATATTCCCGGAATACCCTTACCTTCAAACCTTGAATTTTGTACTTAAAATCTGATGAGTAAAGGAAAAGTCGTAACCTTCGGGGAAGTTATGCTGCGGTTTTCGACGCAGAAATTTTCGAGATTTACACAATCAACAGCTTTTGATGTTACCTATGCGGGGGCCGAAGCCAATGTTGCGGTATCCATTGCGCACTTTGGGATGCAATCATCGCATGTTACGAGATTTCCCAAAAATGATCTCGGAGAAGCCGCTACCCAGGCCTTACGAAAATATGGCGTAGACATCAGCTCCATCATATATGGAGAGGAGAGGATGGGCTTGTATTTCCTTGAAAACGGGTCCATGCAGCGGGCTTCGAGGATCATATATGACCGTTTCGATTCCGCGTTTGCGCACATAAAGCCTGGTTCAATTGATTGGAGCGCGGCGTTAAAGGGCGCAAGCTGGTTTCACTGGACTGGCATCACCCCGGCAATTTCACAAGGCGCTGCCGATGTGTGCCTGGAAGCCTTATCGGTGGCCAAAAAGAACGGGATCACAATTTCGGGAGATATAAATTACCGGAGGAATCTCTGGCAATATGGTAAGACCGCCCTGCAGGTTATGCCCTCATTGATCGAATACTGTGACATGATCATTGCAGGTATAACCGATATGGAAAACTGCGCAGATATAACAGGTCCTTCTTATGAAAAAGCCTGTGTGGATTTCAATAAACGTTTTGGAAACGCAAAAAAAATTGCGACCACTGAACGCGAATCTGTCAGCTCATCCCACAACAGAATTTCTGCTTCGCTGTGGAATAGCAAGCTTCTGCGCTCGAGGGAATACGATCTCACCCACATTGTCGACCGGGTAGGTTCCGGTGACGCTTTCATGGCGGGATTTATTTATAGCACTCTCCGTGGATCTGACGACCAGCAATCACTTGAATTCGCCATAGCAGCCTCTGCGTTGAAACACTCGGTTGAGGGGGATGTGAATCTCGTGTCGGTAGCCGAGGTGGATTCGCTGGTGAAAGGCGAGAACGTCGGAAAACTTTTAAGATAAAGAAATGGCTTTCAGTAAACAGGATATCGTCAAGGGCATGCATGATAAAGGTATTGTCCCCTTGTTTACACATGACAATGCGAAGGAAGCCCTGGAGGTGGTGGAGGCTGCTTACAATGGTGGGATCCGTGCATTCGAATTTACTAACCGCAGACCGAACTCTTTTGAGATCTTCACCCATCTGGTCGGCGAAAGAAAAAAATTTCCCGATCTCATGCTGGGTATCGGCACGGTGATGGACGGACCCACGACAAAAAAATTCATTGATGCGGGGGCAGACTTTATTATTTCTCCGATCCTGAAGCTGGAGATGGCGGAAGTATGTCACAAACATGATAAACCCTGGATCCCCGGATGCGCCACGCTTACAGAGATCG
>JBBDXJ010000066.1:0-7240 GCA_040902445.1 Cyclobacteriaceae bacterium
CCATACTTGCAGTGGGTGGCTATTTCTTATACCGTTCCCTAATGCCAAAAATAATTGCGGAGGCTGTGGTGGCTGAGTCGTTGCCAAATTATATTCCAAAAAGGCTTAAAAATAAAGTCGATGCGATCCGAACCCCCCTCAATAAAGGAACAGAAGCCATGCTACAAGAAATGCACGCTTCTGAAATCCCACTCGACGACGTTCTCGAGGCCGTTGATGACATCACCGAAGAACAGGCGTATTCTTTTCTCGACGAGATGAATAAACGAAAACCTGCCAGCACCAACGAAGTTTTTGATGTTGCTAAAAAACATTTTTCCGCAGATTTTGATATGGAAGTATTCCGAGAACCGTTCAATAAACATTTCGAAATCGACCAGATCAAAAACGCTATCGCCTACGCCAATATGAACCGCAAATCCAATGATGTGGATATCTCCACTGCAAAGGCGATCTTTAAAAAAATAATTGTAGAAAAAGAAAAGGAAGTTATCAGTAAAAGGTGATCCGGCGCGCATTCCTACGCGCATCGTGAGTCGTGAGCGGTCAGTCGTGAGTAGTTCCTGTTAATTGTAATTTGTGTTTTTACCGGGAATGAAGGATCGAATCGGTCCCAGCGCGCACCGTGAGTGTTCAGCCGCGAGGGTGAGTGGTTCGTGTTATTGTATTGTGAGTTTTACCGAAAGTGAGGGTAGATCAGTCCACGGTCATGCCTTGGGTACGTAGTGAACGGGTTCTGGGCAACATCAACACAACATCACAGTTTCAGATCTTTGGTATCGACGCGATTTAAAACGCATCCACCAAACTTTTTCCCGAGAGATTTAAAATACTGTATTGCTTCGCGATCCAATTGGCGGATCGATGTGTCCGCGGAAAATACAGCCACCACCTTATCGGCGTACTTAACCAATTCTTTTGTGTCGGAATAATCGTTAAGGGATGCGCCCTCCATGAGTACATAATCAAAACTATCGGCCAGGATGGAAACAAGGTTGGTAAAGTCGCGGCCGGATAAAATTTCAGCAGGAGATTCACTTCCACCCCCGGAGTTGCCGACGATGTAGATATTTTTATACTTGGTTGGGTTGATCAGGTCATATGAGTTTTCGTGCTCGAATTCCTGCTCTTCCTTTTTCTCGGTTCCCTGCGCGCTCACCAGGAGTTTGTGCTTCTTGGTGTCTAAAACTTTCAGATCGCTTTGCCCGCGTCCCAGTATCTGTGAGAGTGAATTGTTCTTGAAATTTGTATCCAGGATCAACACGCGTTTATCCAGAAGACTTAGCACGTAAGAAAGCGAAAACATCACAAAGGTTTTTCCGTCCCTCCTTTTTGGGCTCGTAAATAAGATAACTTTCCCATTTAGAGACTCAATTTCGTGGCGAAATTTCCTCAACAGAGATTTGAACATCTCCGTCTCTTCATTGCCGTTCTGCTGGTTGAAATAAGTTCTGATATTAAAGTTTCGGCTGTCGATCCGGTTAATAATACCGGCCATGGGCAAATTCACCATTCGCCTGAATTTCTCCGGAGTCCGCACGGCGCCGTCCATCAATTCCAGTCCGACTATCACCATTACGCAGAGTAGCAGGCTTGTAAAAACTGCCAACCCGATTATCACTAACCGGATACCGGGTTCCGGGTTTACGGGAGGAGCCGCAACCAACACTATTCTAAGGTCATTGGAAGAGAGTTGTCTGTTTTTTGCCTCCGTGTATTTTTCCTGGGCCATGGTGTATTCCTGATCAGCAAGCTGAACTTCCTTTTCAATTGCTGACAGTTGAGCTCCCTTATTAGCGTACCCGGAAAAACTATAATTTATTGAACGGATCTTAGACTCGAAATTACTGAGGTCACTCCGCTGAACTTTCAATTCAATTTCTGCCTCTCTTAATTTATTCCGCAGGTCTGCAACTGTATAACCCGGACTTACTGAAGATCCCTGACGAAGGGAATTGTCTTGTTCCCTGCCCAGTTCTCCGCGAAGGAAATCCAAAGAATCCAGCAGCGCTTCGTTATTTCCGCCACCAGTAATATATCGCGCATTCATGTTGTTGTACTGCGTGCGCAGCTCAAGGATGCGCTGATTGCTTGATGACGTTGTAGGTGCTGCCAACCTGGCGATATCGTTATTCAAGCTTTGAATAGTGAGCTCAAGCCTGTTGACACTGCTGCGCGTGGTTGCCGCCTGCGCTTCCAGAACGGAAAGCTGACCCATTTTCATCCCGCTCTCACCTTCGAGATTAAAAACATTATTATTGGCTTTGAAATTCTTCTGCACCTCCAGGATCTTGTCCAATTCAGCTTTTTTTGATTCGGAAAGCTGCTTTAGAAATTCTACAGATTCACTGCTGCGCTCAGATTTAAGCGATTCGCTATAACGTATGAACTCTTCGCAAAAGACATTCGCTGCCAAGGCGGCCAAACCTGGCTTGTCCGCGGCCATATATACTTCAATGTAATCTGTATTGGGAATCCGGTCGATACTCAGGTTATCCTTGATATCATTATAATTAAGACGGTAAGCCTGTAGAAATTCGTTTATCAATTGAAATTCCGCATCTGAAGATGCCAGCGGAGAAAATTTTTCGAGTTTTTCGGAAACAACTGCCCTTACTTTCCGCACCTCCTCAGGGTTAGTGCTGAGCTGTTGTGGATCAGGCCGATGAAATGGGACATTTTTTGGATCCAGGTCATGCAGCAACAGGCGGTATGAGGTAAGATTCACGGAGAGCCCGGAATGCATAGTACTCATAAGGTTACTGAATTTGATATCCGACTCACGGGGGTTGAATTTCTCTTCTGTAAGCTGAACCTGATCGTTGATGGTGAAGCCGGTGGCAAGTTGGGCTTTGGATACATATGTTTCAGGTGTATCCATGGTAAAAATGTACGCAGCAAAAGCAGTGATAAGCGGAATGGATACCAGGATCCATAATTTTCTCCACAAAACTTTCCCTAAGAATAGAAGATCCATTGTTGTTGTTTCGATGTTTATTAAATGTTACAATTTTCTTTCAGGATTTACCCTTCAGAAATACCCTAACCAGAGTAAAAGAATCCTTCAGTTCTGACAGTGATCCGCAAGGGTTCAAGCCAACCCATGTGATATACTAAAATTGCGAGCCAACCCCCGTGATTTGTTCGGCAACTATAATTATGTGTAATTAAAATGGGAAACATGGGGATCAGGACCGGCAATAGCATTCGCTGATCACACTAACAAAAGAGTGCCAATTGCCGGTGGCGGCGTAATGGAACAGTATTTTACACACGGTTCCCGTAACCTATATTCTTTGCCAATCCTTTATAATATTCATATTCAGTGAAAGTTTTAGGAATCTCAGCCTTCTATCATGATTCAGCGGCGGCTATCATTGAAGATGGAGAAATTATTGCCGCAGCACAGGAAGAGCGTTTTACCCGTAAAAAACATGACGCCGGATTTCCAGCCAATGCGGTAAAATTCTGCCTGAATTATTCGGGTGCCACGCTTAATAAGCTGGATGCCATCGCATTTTACGATAAGCCCCTATTAAAATTCGAACGTCTGCTGGAGACATACTATGCCTTTGTGCCGAAAGGCTTACCCTCTTTCATAACAGCCATCCCTGTGTGGCTGAAAGAAAAAATGTTCCTGAAGCGATTGCTCTATGAAGAGTTGGAAAAAATTCAAACATTTGACCGCCGGAAGCTCAAATTACTTTTTCCGGAACACCATCTCTCTCATGCAGCAAGTGCTTTTTATCCTTCCCCCTATGAAAGCGCGGCCATTCTGACCATTGATGGGGTCGGTGAATGGGCTACGGCTTCCATCTGCCACGGCCAGGGAAAAAATATCAGGATCTTAAAAGAATTAAAATTTCCACACTCCCTGGGACTGCTTTATTCCGCTTTCACCTACTTCCTTGGCTTTAGAGTGAATTCGGGAGAATACAAGCTCATGGGCCTTGCACCTTACGGGATTCCCGGTAGCGAAGAGGTTAAAAAATTTGCACAGATCATCCGAACAACGCTCGTCGATGTTAAGGATGACGGTTCGGTTTGGCTCAACCAGGATTACTTCAATTATGCCACGGGCCTGACCATGGTGGATGAAGAAAAGTGGACGAAGCTGTTTGGTTTCAAACCGCGCAAACACGAAGAAGAATTGCAGACGCATCATTGCAATCTGGGTCTTGCCATACAGGAAGTAACCGAAGAAGCGGTCCTCAAAATGGCAGCCGAAGCCAAACGCCTGACGCAGGCAGATTATTTATGCATGGCCGGAGGGGTTGCCCTGAATTGTGTGGCAAACGGCAAAATATACAATTCGAAACTGTTCAAAAATATCTTTATCCAACCTGCCGCAGGTGATGCGGGCGGCGCCCTTGGAGCAGCACAGGCCGCCTACCATATTTATTTCGGAAAAGAACGTATCGTTCCAGCTTCAGCTGACGGCATGAAGGGCTCTTATCTCGGCCCTGAATTTTGCGACCAGGATGTCGAAATGGTTGCAAGAAAATACGACGCGGTATACCGGCAGTTTGATGATACAACAGAACTCTGTAATGAAGTAGCACAGAAACTGTCGGAGGGAAATGTCATTGGTTGGATGCAGGGTCGAATGGAGTTCGGACCACGGGCACTGGGTGGAAGAAGTATCCTGGGCGATCCGCGCAATGAAGAAATGCAGAGAAAACTCAACGTAAAAATAAAATTCAGGGAATCCTTCCGGCCTTTTGCCCCCTCTGTGTTGGCGGAAGATTGCACTAACTATTTTGAACACGATTCGATTTCTCCCTACATGCTTCTTGTTCAACCGGTTTCCGGGAATAGAAGAAAGCCATTGCCGCCCGATTATCACACATTTTCACTGAAAGACAAACTCTATCACGTGCGGTCAGACATGCCGGCAATCACGCACATTGATTATTCCGCCAGGATACAGACGGTTCACAGGGAAACCAATCCCGTTTATCACGCCTTGGTACAAGAGTTTAAGAAGCTAACCGGGTATGGGGTAATCGTCAATACGAGTTTTAACGTGCGGGGTGAACCTATCATCTGCACGCCCGAAGATGCGTACCGGTGTTTTATGCGCACGGAAATGGATTTTCTCGCTATTGGAAATTTCCTTTTCGATAAGAAAAAACAACCCGAGTGGCAGGAGAAGGATAACTGGAAAGAAGAATTCACACTGGATTAAATAAAATAAGAGTAAATCAAACCCAATTAAAACCCAATTAACCTTCGATCATATGGATTTTGTCAGAGACCTGTTCAGTTTTTTAAGAGAAAGGAAAAAATGGTGGTTAACCCCGATCATCCTGCTCCTGATTTTTGTGGGCGTCCTTATTGTCATTGGCGGAAGTTCAGCCGTGGCACCATTTATTTATACACTCTTTTAATAAACCATCGTGCAAGCACAGGATAGATTCAAGACGATACTGGTCATCGTCACCGGTTTACTTGCCCTCGCATGGATTTTTAATGTCCCTGTGCTGGGTAAGATTGGCCTGGCCATAGGCGCCATCTCCATCTTTATTCCCCCCGCAGCACGGGCAATAGAATGGACTTGGTTCAAGATCGCGCTTGCCCTTGGCTGGGTGAACTCCAGAGTACTGCTGAGCATCATCTACTTTGTATTTCTGATGCCTTTGGCCTGGATTTCAAGGTTCTTCACAAAAGATCCGCTGGCGCTGAAGAAAGATAAGCGGGCAACCCTTTTCACTACGCGTGATCATTTATACACTGGAAAAGATTTAGAGAATATTTGGTAAGTGAAGCATGGAATCAACAACAATTACTACTACATCTACAAGCACCACTACTTCAACATCCGAAACATCCCGTGCGGCTGAAGGGAGGGCGCTTTCAGGATCATCCTTGAGCATCTCTGATCTTATTAAAAGTCAAATTTCATATATGAGATCGGTCATTCAGCTCATACGCGTGAGGCATTGGGTAAAAAATCTTTTTCTTTTTATCCCCTCATTTTTTGCCGGACATCTATTCAAAACTGAAGAGCTGCTCATGGTCGGGATCGGAGCTTTTGCTTTCAGCCTGGTAGCTTCAGGGGTATACGTTATTAATGATTACCGCGACCGCTTTGTTGACAGACTCCATCCCACAAAAAAACTAAGGCCAATCGCCTCCGGAGAAATCGGGGGGGTAAGTGCATGGATTCTGATTGTTCTCCTGGTAGGATGCGGATTGATTTTAGCAGCATCCCTGGAAATTGTTTTCTTTTATATTCTGCTCAGTTATTTTGTCATGAACGTGGGCTACTCCTTTGGACTGAAAAACATTCCAATTCTGGATCTGTTTATTGTATCCCTTGGGTTCCTGTTGCGTGTGTACAGCGGTGGTGTAATTGCGGATCTACCCATCACTCACTGGCTGTCCATCATGATCTTGCTGCTCGCCCTGTTTCTCATTATTGCCAAAAGACGCGATGACATCCTCATCAATGCGAAGAACGGTTGCGTCATCCGGAAATCCACGCAAACCTATAACCTGGATTTTATCAATTCCTGTATCACATTGTTGTCAGCCGTGGTGATCGTTGCCTATATAATGTACACGGTGTCTCCGGAAGTTACTGAGCGCTTCAACAGCGACTATCTTTTTATTACAACCATTTTTGTGATCGCCGGAATCATGCGGTACCTTCAGATCATCTTTGTTGAAAATAAATCCGGCTCCCCTACCAGGATCTTCGTCAAAGATAAATTCATCCTCATTACAATCGCAGGCTGGATATTGAGCTTTTATTTGATTATCTACGCCCTCTAGAGGGGGAATACGGGAATACGGAAATAAGGGTATAAGGGAATACGGTATAGGAATATAAAGAATTAAGGTCAACCCTGAAAGGGCGCAATACACTAGCCCGGGGTAAGCCGCAAGGCGCAGCCCCGGGTTAAAATATGCGATTAGAAGTTTGCCACAGGAAAACCAGTTCGAGCTACCCATTATTTGGCAAACGGATGCACATTGTGGGCATAAGTATCTCCGACAACAAAATGAAACCAGACCTAAAGAGCAGATGCCAACACCAACACATCAGCACATCAACACCTCAGCACATCAACACATCAATACATCCAAACTTGTACTGTTCGACTTTGACGGAACCATCACCACGAAGGACACTCTCATTGAATTTGTACATTATTGCCGCGGCAGGAAGGGGTATCTGATGGGTATGCTTATGCTGGCACCCATTATGGCATTGTATGCAGTAAAACTCCTGCCA
>JBBDXJ010000067.1:0-1132 GCA_040902445.1 Cyclobacteriaceae bacterium
CATTGCCATCCGGTTTGCGAAGGATTTTGATTTAATATCGGTGGTTAAGAAAATACCTGGCGCAAGGTTTAGCAAGACTAACACCTGTTGGTATGTTGTAAATGAAGGGGAAGTTCTAAAGGCAATTTTGGAAAGGTTGAAGGATAAGGCAGTTGTCGATTATTCAAATATTGAAACCCACCCAGCAAAAAAGTTTTTACCCTTAAAGGAATGTCCCATTGAATACATTGAGCAGCTTGACAGAATGCGTTATAGCTTAAATACCAAAAAAGTCTACATCAATTTCTTTACCCGGTTCCTTAATTATTTTTCTGCAACAAGTGTAGACGAAATTTCTGATGACCAGGTAAATGAATATATGCGGCATTTACTTCTGACAAGGAAAGTGGCTTCGTCGACCCAAAACCAGGTGATCAATGCCATAAAATTTTATTACGAAAAAGTACGAAAAAATGAACGCAAGGTATATGCATTAGAGCGTCCTCTGAAAGAGACGAAATTACCGAAAGTTTTAAGTGAGGAAGAGGTTATTGCCATAACTAAAGTCGGTCGATAATCTTAAGCACAAGACAATGTTATGGCTAATTTATGCTGCGGGACTTCGCAGGAGCGAATTAATTAATCTACGGGTGAACGATATTGACTCGAAGCGAATGGCTATTGGCATTCAGGGAGGAAAAGGGAAGAAGGACAGGATTACTTTATTGTCGGAAAAGGTTTTGGGTTTACTACGAACTTATTTCCGCCAATATAAACCGAAGATTTGGCTTTTTGAAGGGTTGCCGGGGAAGGCATATTCGGCATCCAGTTTACAGAAGGTGTTTGCTTCAGCATTGAGAAAATCCGGGGTCAGGAAGGAAGCAAGTTTGCACACATTACGGCACAGTTTCGCAACCCATTTGCTTGAGAACGGAACAGACATCCGGTATATCCAGGCGTTGTTAGGGCATAATTCAAGCAAGACCACGGAAATTTACACTCATGTAACGACGAAGGCTTTTGAGAAGATCAGGAGTCCGTTGGACAATCTTGACTTATAAGTGCACAATACCGGCCAATATTGGCAGCTATATGCACCATTTGAAATCATATAAATGAAATATATGCACCGAGGTGCATATATTCGGATGTT
>JBBDXJ010000068.1:0-7187 GCA_040902445.1 Cyclobacteriaceae bacterium
TATCGGATGAGGTATTTATCCTGATTTTATGATGAAGAAAGAAGGTTTTAATCTTCAATATAGATTGGGGATCAAAATGGCAGCTTTGAGGAAACGGCTTTTTGAAAATTGTATCGTTAGTATGCTCGAATGGGTTAGCAATTTTCCAAAAAAAAATCATTCGGAGAAGGAGCGTCTCGTTTGAGAGCACAATTCGGGATATCGCGCTGTTTAGCTTTTGGTCGGGTCAAAATTGCACCCTCCGGGCTCTCTAGAATACTATTATTCCAGATTTGAAGGTGGAAATTCACGATCGAAAGAAGATGAATAAAATCATTTCAAAATATGCCGGGCATCATTTTTTTTATTACTCTTCACGGCGAATTTTGCCGTGAATACACAAATTCATGTTTATGATTTCAAAACGGGTCTTCCTATTTCTTCTGGTGTTCACCTGTACCCGTGCGCAGTCACAGCAGGATACCCATTCCCGCGTTAACTGGAAAGGCTTCGGATTCATCACGGGCACAAACCACATTCACCACTCAAACACAAAAACCTGCGGCGTATACAGCACGCCGGACGATCTGGAATCAGGGACGCTTTCGCTGGCGATTGACTGCTGGTCGGAGGCTCACAAAATCAAAACCGGCTTCATCCAGGATCAGTCGATTATCAAGATCGTTCGCGACGAGAAGACTTACCGCTATCTGAAGAGAAACCTGTATGGCTATCGGGATTGCAACGGAAACGAATATCACTTCTTTGAAGGCAAAAGCTATCAATTGCTAAACCCGGGGCAAAGTATTGGCATCTATCGCATCTTCGAATGGAAGGGAAAACAACGGGTGGCAAACCTTTTTTTCACGAAAGACCCGTTGGTAATAGAACCCCTTACACTGGAAAATTTACGCGGTGCTTTTGCCGACGAACCGCTGTTTCTGCAAAAACTCCAACTTCTGGCGGCGAATAATTTTCAGCTTATTAAAAATATGTACGCCATCAATCAGGCACGAATGAATGCTTTGCATGATGAGGAATCGGCAGGTGGTGTACAATAAATAACGTGTGACTCAAAATAGGGCAACGTCGCCCATGCTTTCTTATATTTTCCTGAACAAGATCTCATCCTCATTTTCCCATATCACCAAAATGGCCCTGTCCTTAAACTCAATAACTTTCAGAGATGTTCCCTCGCCTATCTTTTGCTGCTCACCATTGATGCGCTGAAGAATAAGGTCGGAGCCCTTCTGCCAATTCACGAGGTTTCCATTCATACCCACACTTCGGCCTTCACCAATTCTTTCTTCGGGTTTGCCAGGCTCTGCAAAGTAGACAATCCCTTCGCGCTGCCAGGCAGTACGAACATTATTTTCTGAATCGATACTTAACCCACCGCCATCCATCGGACAACCTTTCAACGGCCATGTTCCAAGTCCAAGCTTCTGAGCCTTCGAAAAAGTTTTTCCGCCGTTGGACGATGTTATCAGGTACATATCCCTCGACCCTTTCAGCCAGTTCCTGAACATTATAGAGACGTTGTTTCCTCTAACAGCTATCGATGGTTTGCAGCATTCGCAAACATGGCTTTCAGGAGATTTATAGCCAAACCTGTTTTTACTCCATGCCGAATTCTTATCTAAAGTGGCGAAGCAGATATTATTTTTTCGGCCTTCGCGAAGGTCGAGCCACACAGCGTAGAAGTTGTTATTGTCATCAGCGGTCACTGCCATTAATCCTTCCGGTGCGGAAGCGTCAACGTCATTTACAATCTCGATTTTCTCCCACTTTCCGGTTTTGTGTGACAGTTTAAAGGAATGAATGTTCCCTTTTTTATCCATAGCAGTAACAATGGAGTAATCTCTGGAGGTTGCCAGTTGTGGACCTCTGGTCATGCCGAGGTGCATTTCATCAACCGCGCCGACAACTTCTGGTGTGGAAAACGTTTCACCCTTGTCTGTAGAGGTAGAAAAGTAAATTCTATTTCCATTTCCGTAAACCAGGCGAACTACGTCCCTGCTGTCAACAGTTATCTGGGGCTGCTCACCAGCTCCAAGACTGGATTGCGATAACACAGGAATTGTAATTGCAGTGAAAAGGATAAATAGTAAGGAACGCAGCTTCATAATCACTTTGTTTTTCTAACAGGTTTTTCTAATTGTACTTCAGTTGGGCTTTTATCAACACGCAGGCCATGGAACACCGGATGCCTCACACTTCCATCCTCTGTAATTTCGGTGAACTTGATGTTGCAAACCACGTCGGGATCAACCCACGTGATGTCAGGCGGTTCTTTGATCGGAACATCAAGGGGAGAAGTCTTTCTCGTAATCTTTTTCAGTTTGCTATGGAGATCCTTTAAGCTCTTATCATTAAACCCTGTACCCACATTTCCAATGGAAATCAGCTTTCCTTTATTTTTTACGGCAAGCAATAAAGAGCCGAAATACTGCCTTGAACCTTTGGGATCCGTGAAGCCAACAATGATTGCCTCCTGCGATTGCACATTCTTGATCTTGAGCCAATCCGCACTTCGCTTACCGATCAGGTACTTGCTTTTCTTTTTCTTTGCTATCATGCCTTCGAGGTTCATCTTCTGCATTTCTTTAAAAAGCATTTTACCTTCAACTTCAACATGATCACAGTATTTAATGACACTTGATTCAGGTAGAAATTTCCTGAGGATCTCTTTCCTTTCGATCAGGGGAAGGTTTGTAAGGGATTTACCTTCCAGGTCTATAAGGTCGAACACTAAATATTGAATGGCGTATTTATCTCTGTTCTGGTAGTTCTGCAGCTTTTGAAAATTCGCTTTTCCGTTTTCATCAAAGACAACTATTTCGCCATCAATTATTGCATTCTTTTTGATTACTTTCAGGCCTTCAAATATTTTAGGATAGGCTTTGTCGAATGTTAGCCCGTTGCGGGAGTATAGCTTGTTGCCGGATTTATTGATCTCGGCAATAGCGCGGTATCCGTCCCATTTGATTTCAAAGAGCCAATCAGGGCTGTCGAAAGCCGGCTGATCGGTAAGCTGAGCTTTCATGGGCTCAATAAAGGAAGATAATTTACGGCTGCCTTCGATCCGGACGTATTTCATGCGGTTAAATAACGAAAAACCTTTTGTTTTTCCTTGTCTCCTCTGTGTTAAGCTACGCTATGATTCCAAATTATTGCCCATCATCCATTATTACAGCCCTTTTTGCTTTACAAATCTTAGGAACCACTACGATGCTTGTTGTTGGGATTTCCGGGTAGATAAGACGCAAACCTTCAACTGCTGATGAAACACTGATGGCAGGTGTTATAAATCCATCCGCTATCAGCGTGCAGCAACCAATCATGGCAGGATAAATCACCCAGGAGGCTTTGTATCGTCTGACCAGGGCATATAGCGCAATAATTCCTCCTTCACCTTTATTGTCAGCGTTTAATGCCAGGTATATATATTTGATGCTGGTGATCAGTGTGAGCGTCCAAAAAATACATGAGAGCCCGCCGAGAATCAAATCCTCCGTAATAGGCTTGTCACCTACGATAAACTTGAGAGTATAAATCGGAGAAGTACCGATATCACCGTATATAATCCCTAATGCGACCAGGATTCCCGCTGTCGAGAGAGGGTGATGATCTTCGTTACTTCGGAATTCCATTCTTGTTTTATTTTGCAATGAAGCGGTATCCTATTCCTGATTCTGTGATTATATGAGCAGGTCGCGCCAGTCCTGCAATTCCTACCGCACATACAGTAAGGATGCTTACAGCGAACTGCCGTTTTTTCGGAGGCTTGTTAAACAAGTAGCTTTTCAACTTCTCTTTCCGTGAGTGGCATCGCAAAGCTAAGGGATATGGTATAAAGAGAACATTAAACTTTGGTGGAAAAGTATAAGGATTTTATAAAGATCACAGTTTGGCGGGTAAGTGAATTATTCTGAACGGGGCTAATTCGTCGAATATGGTCAATGAAGAACAGGGGCAGACACGTTAACCGGCACCCATCATTCACCAAAAAGAAATGATACTTTATCTTCTATTCACCCAGGGAATTGTATATTTGATTATCCAAACCTCGGTGGTCGGGGTTATATCCATTAAAAAAATCAACCATTATGAAATTGCTACAAAAACTTAGAACCTTCTTTGTATTAGCGTTTGTCCTTAGCATCCTCACTGCAGCATCATTAGGCTCATGTGAAAGTAAAAGCAATGCAGACGACAATAAAGAAAGTAAGGACCACCCCGCGGCTGACAGTGCTAAAAAAGCTGATCACCCAAAGGCTGAGTCGGAACATCCCAAAAAAGATTCTACCAAAGTAGAAAATTAAATAATGGGAAAAACCAATGTGACCGCGGAAAAAAAAGTTTCGTGAGTTGAGATCACTTTGATCAGGAAAATCGTCTCGATCAATTCTAATGACCGGTAAAGATAAGGCTCATCCTTATTTTCCGGTCATTCATTTTTTATAAGAAGACAATAATTTATTATCAGTATCCGCCATTTTGCGGGTAAATGAAAAAGTAGTTTTGGTCATAATAGTCTCACCGTTAACTTCCAAAAGGGGGTAGGCGAGAAAATTGATCGGGCCGGAACTCGGGCCAGGCTGCACTTCGAGATCGCGCCCGCGGCTTAGTTCAATGCGGTTTGCAGGATGGCGACCAAAATAGTATGTGGCAAGGGCAGTGTATTTGTTGCCTTCACTGATATCCACCGGCCACCACTTGCCTTCCGCATAAAATTCGGCCCAGCAGTGATATCCGTCAATGCCTCCTTCATTCCTGTCGGATGGAATGGATGCTCCAATAGAAAAACGTGCGGGGATGCCTACCGACCGCGCCAGCGAAATAAAAAATGAATGGAATTCCGTACAATTTCCAGTGCGCACATCGCACGCGTAAACAGCATCACCCCTGCCGTAATTACCATGTTTCATATACCGCATATTGTCTATTATATAATCGTAAAGCGCCCTTGCCTGAACGAGTTTATTATCTTCACGCTTTAATCCAATCGCCTCATCGGCAATTTCTTTGAAGCGGCCACCAACCGGCATCAACAGATTTGCACCCAGGTACTTTGAAAGTATCGGTTGTGATTCTGTAAAAGGTCCTTTTTCTCTTCTCTCTACATGATAAATAATGTCCACGGTTTCTCCACTGTGCTCAGGTCCGAGTTCCAGATATAAAATGGAATTGTTATGTTCCTTTTCTTCAAGCCTTTGTTGTTTTCCAGGCGCCTTAAGTGATATCAGATTAACATTTTGAAAGCTGTCACTCTTCGCTATGGGTATCCATATTTTTGCTACATCCTCTATTTGTGGTAACTCAACATGGTAGCGGAACTCAAACTGATCTTTTCCCTCAATGACGCCCAATAACTCTTTCGAAGCACCTTCCACGGGCACCCTGTGCCACGTTTTGTCCTCACGCTGTTTCCACGTATAAAAGGGCTTTCCATTAAGCTTATGCACGGTAGTTTCCGTAACATCCATTTCCCCTGGGTCCCCTGCAAGGAAAAAGTCCACATCATACACATCACCGCTTACATCGGCGAGGTCAACACAGGCAAAGTGGCGTTTCGGTCCTAAGTTGGAAAGGTATTCGGTGTGCACACGCACCAGCTTCATGCGTAGCTCTTTCTCTTTGTCGCGCACATGAAAAAATCCGTCACCATGCTTTTCCTTCTGTTTGATATAGGTTTTAATCCCAGATTCAATCTCAGCAATTTCCACGTTCGGGGTAATTTCGGCTGAATGGTGTGCATTTTCCTGTTCCTCAACCCGGGATCCGGTATTGCACGAAGTCGCGGTAAACAACATTCCCAAACTAACTATCCATGGATTTATTACAGAAAAAATTTTAAGCATGTGATTTAACGATTTAATTCCCTGACTGTTTGAGGATTGGATAAAGCAACCTGATCTTCCAAAGATAATATATATATATATCAATGAATTAGGGCCGGTTGCGAGTGCTGTTTGTAATAACCTTTAGACACCCATCGTGAGATTATGCATAAATCGGTCTAAAGGTTGATGGGTTTTATTAAACACCCGTAGCACAGGATTATCAATAGGTAACTTCATTTTGGGCTGAGGTGGACTCTGTTTTTTTGCTGAATTAACCTCCTTTTTGGATTGGTTGTCGTTAAAATTACCCTTTTTACGTCACTATTTATTATTTATTCAATAAAAAGATTGAATACTTGAATAAATATTTTACTTTTGGTATCTATTCAATTAAAGCATTGAATAGATACCAAGCTGGTCAGATATAGCTGATTGGCAAAGTCTTTATGTTTCGATTTTGGAAAACTAAAACTACTATAACTAAAACTACTATTATGGAAGCAATTTCGTCGAGAAAGGTAGATGTTTCAGACCTTGAACTGAAGGTAAAGAAAATGTACATGGACGTCGCTTTGAATCCAACAGGAGAATACCACTTTGAAATGGGCCGGGGTCTCGCCGAAAAATTAGGCTACGAAAAAATTGATCTTGACAGAATTCCGGCTGCTGCAATTGAATCATTCGCAGGCGTAGGCTATTATTTTGATATGGCTGGCCTCAAGGCGGGAGAGCGTGTTCTTGATCTGGGTAGCGGCTCAGGTATGGATTCTTTTATAGCCGCATTGAAAGTTGGCGCATCCGGTAAGGTGGCCGGCGTGGATATGACAGATGAGCAGCTTGAAAAAGCTGAAGCGCTACGCAAAGCACTGAAGTTCGACAATGTCTCTTTTCATAAATCCTATATTGAAAAGCTACCCTTTCCCGATAATAGCTTTGATGCTGTAATAAGCAATGGGGTAATCAATCTTGTTCCCGACAAAGAAAAAGTTTTCGCAGAGGTAGCTCGCATTCTAAAACCTGGAGGAAGAATGGTGATTGCCGATATCGTTACTGAAAAACAACTTCCTGAAAATGTTACCTGTGATTCTACGCTATGGGCTGCATGCATCGGTGGCGCCAGCCAGCAAGATGATTACCGGAGCTTCATTGAAAAATCGGGAATTGAAATTTTGTCGGTAAGGAACAATGAATCTTATTCTTTTATTTCCAAATCTGCAAAAGGTGCGTCCAAAGAGTTTGGAGTAAAAAGTGTTTCTCTTTGCGCAACAAAAAAATAGTTTATAAAATATAAAAACCCAGACCATGAAATCCATTCTTAAAACCCTGGTGATTATTACGGTAGCAAGCTTTTCAATGGTTGTC